>JAVETX010000054.1:0-14869 GCA_034005845.1 Sulfurimonas sp.
AGGATGCAAGGATGATAATAAAGAGTGATACCCCATCTACACCGAGAATGTAGTTAATTCCAAAAGCAGGAATGAGAGGCAATTGCTCCATAAACTGCATACCAGATACATTTGAATCAAATGAGAACCATAGCCATAAAGAGAGTACAAACTCAATCACTGCTACAGAGACACCATACGCACGCATACTGTCCTTTTGGATCACAAATCCAAACATTGCAGCGAGTGCTGGGAAGAAAATTAAAATCGATAAGATATGATCTAACATCTATTGAACTCCTAAACCTGATAAAATCATCTTGATATCATCAGCATGTCTAACTGCTAGTCCAAAAACTACAGCTAATGATAGCATCGCGACTAAACCAATTACCATCCATTTAAGCATAGTAGAGAGATTTCCACTTTGCATACCTCTTGTTTTATCCCCTGTTGTATAGATCACATTTGCGATTCCATCGACTGTAGCATCTACGATCTTGAGATCTACTTGCTTCCAGAAAATAGTTGAGAGCTCTCTATAAGGCCTCACTAAATACTCTTCAAAAAAGTATGGGATGTAGTACTGATTTTTCAGTATTTTATAGCAAAGACGATTCTCCATCTTTGATGTTCCATCTGGCACTTTTACATTAGAGTTTGCATATTTTTTATACGCAAACGCGATCGCTAAGATCACAAAGAGTTGTGTTCCAATCGTCATGATCCAATACGTCAGCGCACTATGAATATGATATTCAGTTGCTGGGAGTACCGCTGTTACCATCTCAAAGTATGTCATTTTAAATGAACCTGCGATCACTGCTAAGATCAAGAGTGGAGACATCGCGATAAGCATAAATTTATATGCCTCGTGTGGATGTACACCAAAGAGTTTGTATCTCTCTTCCCCATGAAAGATAAGCGCTACAAGTCTAAATGAGTAAAACGCAGTTAGACCAGCTGTAAAGAGAAGTACTGAGTAGATGATATAGTGATGCTCGATCATCGCAACCTCTAAGATAAGATCTTTTGAGAAGAATCCTGCAAGTGGATAGATCCCAGCAAGAGCTACAGAAGCAACAGTCATCATAATAAAAGTCCATTTCATTGGCTTTTTAAGTCCACCCATTTTAAATGGATCAAGCTCATCATGCATCGCGTGCATAACATTTCCAGCACCCAAGAAAAGAAGCGCTTTAAAGAATGCGTGTGCCATAAGGTGAAAGAGTGCCACCCAATACGCACCAAGACCCGCAGCTACGAACATATAGCCTAGTTGTGAAAGTGTAGAATATGCGATAATTCTTTTCATATCACGGTTCACTAGCGCCATAGATGCAGCAAAAAGTGCTACAAAAGCACCAAGTGATGCGATAAAGATACCCACATTTGGAATCAGATCATAAAGTGGGTTTGCACGAACTACGAGATAAACCCCAGCTGTTACCATCGTCGCTGCGTGGATAAGTGCAGAAACAGGAGTAGGACCCTCCATCGCATCTGCAAGCCATGTATGAAGTGGAAACTGTGCTGATTTTCCCATCGCACCGATGAAGAGGAAAATTCCCATCCATACAAGTACATCACTCTCTAAAGATGGCATTACTGCAAACGCTTCATTATATTGAAGTGTTCCTGTATTCCAATAGACTAAGAAGATACCAATTAACATCCCAAGGTCAGCGATACGGTTCATAATGAACGCTTCGTTTGCCGCCCAAGTAGCGCTCTCTTTGTGATACCAAAACCCAATAAGAGCCCAAGAACAAAGACCAACACCTTCCCAACCGATAAAGAGACCTGCAAAGTTATCACTCATAACAAGTACCATCATTGAGAACACGAATGCTGAGAGCCATGCGAAAAAGCGGTTGAACGCTTTGTCATGATCCATATATCCGATTGAATAGATATGAACAATTGTAGAAACTACTGTTACAACCATCATCATCGTCACAGAAACCTGATCGACTACAAAACCAAATGGGATGTAGAGATCCCCAGTTGCCATCCATGTCATCATCTCTACATGAACGGGCTCGCCTCCCCCTAAAATATAGACAAGGAGAATCGTACTACTTACTAATGAAGTAAAAAGCAATAAACTTGGCACAACACCTGCGATCATTGTCTTTTTTGAAGCACCAAAAAGTGCTGCAAATAAAGAACCTGCAAGTGGTGCAAAGAGTGCAAGGTATAAATAAAATTCCATCTTCCCTATCCTTTCATCGTTGACATTTGATCTAGATCGATATTGCCATGGCGTTTATGCCAAAGGATCAAAAGACCAAGTCCTACAGCTACTTCTGATGCAGCAATAGCTATCACAAAAAATGCAAACATCTGCCCCGTAAGATCACCATAATGGTGTGAAATAGCAGCAAAAGAGATGTTGACTGAGTTGAGTAAAATCTCTGTTGCAAAGAAAAGCATCAAGAGATTTTTACGACGCATTACACCGACTAAACCTATCGTAAAAAGGATAGTGGAGAGTACTAAATAATGATTGAGTCCGATTTCCATCATGAAAGCACCTTTTTATTTTCTTCATCTCTTCTTGCTTTTTCTTCAGCGATAGTCGCTTCATCCATAAGAGTAAGGGAGAGATCCATCTTTTTCCCTGCAAGAACGATCCCTGAGATCATCGCTACAAGAAGCATTACCGCAGCTACTTCAAAAGGTACGAGATATTTAGTAAATAAGACCATACCAACATCTTGTGTATTTCCAACACCCTCTGTCATTGGGTAGAATGCTTCAATGTTAGAAGAAACAAGTGGAGCAGCAAAGATCACAACCACTAAAACAGCTGTGAGGATACTAAGCCCTGAAACTATAAGCTTGTTTCCGTGTTTTTCTTTTACATCCCTTGTAGTATCAAAGAACATCATCCCAAAAGCATAAAGAGCCATTACAGCACCAGAATACACAACGATCTGAATCGCACCTAAAAAATCAGCCCCTAGTATAAAGAAAAATGCTGATATAAAAATCATTCCTGCTGCTAATGCAGTTAATGCATAGAGCGCTTGGGATGTAGTCACCGTAATATAAAACATCGCAATCGTTAAAAATGCAAACAGATAAAAAGCAATCGCTTCAAACATAACCTAACTCCTTAATATGCTAGAGGTGTTTTTTTAACACGCTCATCTTCATGTGGTGTAATCGCACCAAAACCTTCAAACTCTAGTTGTGTGCCCGCTTTCATTTTATCAAGCGGCGTCAACATATCTTCATAAAGGATAAAGTGCTCTCTTTGATCACTTGCATTTTCATACTCACCACCATGAGTAATCGCAAGCTCAGGACAAACCTCTGCACAATATCCACAGAAAATACAACGTCCAAGGTTGATACTATATTCTGTCACCTCTTTACGAGAGTTCTCATCAATACGTGTGTCCATACGGATACAATTAGAAATACAGATCTTCTCACAAAGTCCACATCCGATACATCTCTCAGCATCTGATTCCCACAATCTTTTCATCTCATGTACAGCACGGTATCTTGGTCCGATTGGCATCTTCTCTTCTGGATACTTCACTGTATGGATATCAAAGCGAATCATCTCACGAAGAACGACCCAGAGACCTACAAAGAGTTCACCTCTAAGTGTTCTACGTACAACACGTGTGAATTTATCCCAACCAGTTGTTGGATAATCTTCAATATCTACGAGGTAGTAGCCGTTTTGACCTACATCTCTGTTTTGAAATTGCTCGTTATTCATTCCTATCCCCTTTAAAACATCATCACAAAGCCAGTGATCACAACATTGATCACCGCTATTGGCATAAGCACTTTCCAACATAACCACATCAATTGATCTGGTCTTACATCTGGCCATGCTGCTCTTGTCCACAAGAAGAAAAAGAAGAAGAATGCTACTTTTCCTAAAAATGCTAAGGCACCAAGGAGTGTTCCATCACCAAAACCACCTAAGAAGATAAGCGGAATAATAAAAGAGATAAAGAACATATTTGCATACTCACCAATAAAGAAAAGACCCCATCTCATCCCTGAATACTCTGTACCAAAACCATCAATGATCTCATGGTCATTTGCTACGAGGTGAAATGGTGTACGCCCAGTCTCAGCAAATGCAGCGATCCAAAAAAGTACAAAGGCAACAGGTTGGCTCCAAATGATCCAATCCCCTATTCCACCTGCTTGATAGTTGTTAAAATCAACCAATGAAAGTGATCCAACCATCATAATTGGCGCTAAGATAGAAAGCCCCGTAATCACCTCATAAGAGATAAATACCGCTGCTCCACGTGCTGCAGAGATAAGTGAGTATTTATTAGCCGACGCCATACCACCAAGAAGTGGACCATAAAGCCCGATTCCCATTACACCAAGAATATACAAGATACCTATATTGATATCAGATACAATTGGGTTTACCGTGTATCCAAACATCGTAAACGATGGTAAAAATGGAATTGCAGCTGCTGCCATAAATGCAGTCGCAGCTGTAATTACAGGTGCGATCTTAAAGATACGACTTACAACACCTGTTGGGACAATATCCTCTTTTGTAAAAAGTTTGATCCCATCTGCTGCAATTTGCAAAAGTCCATAAGGTCCAACATTCATTGGTCCTAAACGACGTTGCATAAATGCAAGCACCTTTCTTTCAAAATAGGTTCCAAAACCTGCTAATGCTGAAAAAATCAGTAAAACCGCAACAATCTTTACGACTGTTTCAATGAGATATGCTGTCTCCATATATTACACCTTTTGAATCGAAGCTGTACTAAAGCGATAACCGCTAAAGAGTGCTTCTGAGTTAAGTTTAGAATCAAATGTTGGAAGAAGCGCAATATTGCCTGCAATTTTGTTATCACTAATGACATCCACTACCACTTCACCGTTTTGTGTTTGAATTTTCACACGATCACCTTCATTGAAATCAGAAGATTTCAAGAACGCCTCACTCATATACACACCACTCTTCTCTTGAAGCTGCGTTGTCTTGTGTGTAAATGGAGTGAACTGTCTTACAGGGTTTGCAAGATAGATAAGTTCCCCTTCAAGTTTCTCCTCAGCAAAAGCAGCAACGCTCTCATCTGAAGTTTCACACGCAATATTTTCAAGAAGATAGCCACGCATCTCTGTGCCATCATTCTCATAATGGTTAGGGAGGCTATCAAACTCTAGTGCGCTAAACCCTTTTTCTACAGGAAGTTTTGCTGTGTATTCAATCACATGCTCCGCTTCAAATCCAAGTGCATTAGCAATATCATTGAGCTCATAGCCATGGTATGCAAGTGCAGCATTGGTTGGGTTCACACGCTTATTGATACTTGTAAGTGTTCCCTCTTGCTGATTAAGCGCAGGCATATCAAGGTCCCCATCCCCAAGTGCTGAGAGAGTAAAGTCAGCTTGTGTGTTGTATCCGATAGTATAAGCTCCTCTTGCATCATCAAGCTCACATAAAAGAGCCACACCAAGAGAGTTTGTCAAAGGTGGGATCATCGTCACTTCAAAATCAGAATATTTCTCTATAAGTGCTACAAGACGTGCGAGGTTCTTGTGATTTGGATGTGTATAGAGATCTTCCCCTACGATAAGAGCAAAAGCATCTTTTTTCTTGAGGTTTTTCTCTAACTCCTCTTCGAATTTCTTATCAGCCCCCAGTATCTCTAAGAGACGATTTTCATCTACTTCTACCTCTTTGGAGACCTTCTTAGAAACCATACTTGATTTCTCAACTTCTACCTCTTCCTCTTGCCCCGTCTCTTCATTGAGTTTCATCTCTTTGACCATCTCAACTACTTTTTCTTTCACAGTCTCTTCAACTGTGATCGTTTTTTGAGAATGAAAAGATGCTAGATACGCAACAACTTGCGCAGGAAGTTTTGATTTATCAGCAAAAAGATCTAAGATCAGATAAAGTACAGCTTCTTCTTGAAGTGGCGCATGTGTCACACTCATGATACTTTTGCCCATTCCATCGATAACAGGGTCACTCACAGGGTGAAAATAGATTCCAGCCCCTTTGTTCACTGTCATAGAGTTATTGAGTGCATAACGTGCATTAGGGTTGTCTGATTTAAGAGCAGCTCCAACTGAGATCACAAAGTTTGAGTTATGCACAGCTTTCAAGTCACTTCCATAAAGGGATGTTCCACTTACTTGTGCATACTCTTTTAAGAAAGTTTGAAACGCTTTTGCTTCATTGTTTACAAGTTTATATCCAAACTTCTCTTTCATCGCTTGAAGTAAGTACGCTTCTTCATTAGTGATTGTGGATGTAAATGCAATTGTGTCTGCTTTTTTAAATGCTTCGATCGCTTTTGCAAACGCTGCTTCATCTTTTGCTTTTACTTCGTTTTGGTAATCAAAACCATAACGTCCAGCACCACAAAGTGAGACATAATTCCACTCATTCATTACGCGGTAGATCTTCTCTTTTGGATTCTCTATACTTGTGTGTTTCACATCATAAGAGATCTGACATCCAGCCGAACAGTGTCCACATGTTGCAGGGATCTGTTTAAGCTCCCAAGCGTTTGATTTGTACATAAAATCAGTATCTACAAGTGCACCCACAGGACAAACCGCCGCACACTCACCACATGAAGTACAATCAAGCATTTCTTCACCGCTTGTAAGCCCTATAACCGATTTGTTAAGCTTATTCCACATGCTATATGCATCTTTTGGCATCGTCTCTTTATACTCAGCATCGATCGCATCTGCTCCACGTGCCACAGTTTTGAGTGAGTTATCCCCGATCATATCTTTACATACAGTGACACAACGCTCACACACGATACAAAGGCCTGGATCATAATGGATATGTCCCCAATCTTTTGCTTCACGCGCTACATCTTTGATCGCATAGCTTTGTGAGTCAACGCCGATCTCTAAGGTATAGTTTTGGAGTTCACATTCACCCGATTGATCACACACACCACATTGAAGTGGGTGGTTTACATCATATACTTCCATAATAGCGCGCTTTTCAGCCTCTATCGTTTCTGTAGATGTTGTGATCTGCATCCCATCTTTGGCTTTTGCATTACATGCATATACTTGTTTGCCATCTGCTTCTACAAGACAGATACGACAAGCAAGCGTTGGGCTACATCGTGTCAAGTAACAAATTGCAGGGATAAATATATTATTTGCACGTGCGGCATTTAAAATATATTCACCTTCATTCGTTTGTACATCCACTCCATCAATGTTTATAGTTATTTTACTCATGCACTACTCTCATTATTTTGGATTTTTCATATCTATATCTACTCGCATCAAACGTATCATCAAATGTCGGATTCAATGCCACTGTGCCTTTGAGGGCATCATCGAGTTTGAAAACTCTTTGGATCTTTCTTTCACCAAAAGAGATCTCAATGAGGTCTCCATCAGCGATTCTCGCAGCTGCTGCAAACTGTGCAGAACCTCTGAGTGTTCTATCCTTTTCGAGTTGTTTTGCTTTGTTGGTATAGCTATTGAATTGAAGTACAGGGTTTGAGTGATAGATCACCACTCCATTGTACTCAGGTAATTCGCTAATTGTATCTAAGTTCCCATCAGCCTCACATAAAACTTCATCAAGTAAATAGCCCCTTAGATCCTCACCCATTGGTGATACAAAGTTCTCAAGATCATCAAATGCAATTGCTCTAAATCCTGCTTGAGGACTTAGCTCTTTTGTATAGTCGATCGTATTTTCTTTTGTAATTCCTAAAGAGGATGCAATATCATTGAGGGTATAGCCGTTAAATCCAAGCGCAACGTTTGTAGGAAGCACTCGGTTATCGATACTCACAAAAGTTCCCTCTTGCTGGTTAAGTGCTGGAACGATAAGATCTGCACCTTTGATGTATGATGAGATGATAAATTCGCCATCAGCGTTATACCCTACACATTTAGCATCGCTCTTATCTTCATCAAGTTCACAAAGAAGTGATACACCTAAAGTGTTCACTTCACTTGGCACAACAAGCAGAGCAAAATCACTATATTTTTCTATCATCGCTACGAGTTTTGCAATATTTTGCGCTTTGGGGTGAGAGAGAACATCTGCTCCCACTACAAAAGTATGTTTTTGCGTTCGTTTGAATGCACGCATCATCTGTGAGAGTTCCTCTTCACCGATATTTGTCTCTGCATCCAAATAACCAAAATCAAGATCATCAAAAAATGCTTTTTCCGCATCACTAAGATCTGCATCTTTTAAAAGTGTTGCAGCCAAGAGTGCGATCACACCCTCTTCTGTTCCCACCTCATATTTCATAAACTGTGTGATGGTATTTTGCATCAAAGCATCTTCCATCGGATGTGCATAGACTATCTTCGCACCATTATGTTTTGCTGCACTTGTAAGCGCGTAGCGAAGTCCTGGATTGTCCGTAGAGACTCTTGAACCTACAACGATAAGTGCATCCGATTGTTTGATCGCATCGAGTGTCGCACTGTGATGGAGTTTTCCACTCACTGAGCTATACGCTTTCATAAATGCTTGATACTTGCGCGCATCTTCATTAAAAAGCTTCACGCCATATTTCTCTTTGATAAGAGAGAGAATATGTGCCTCTTCATTGGTAATGAGTGAAGAGAAACGAATCGCCTCAGCATGTTTAATAGCATTTACCGCTTTTTGTAAACTCATCTCATTTTTTTCAGCTTGCACATCAAAGTCAAAACCAAAACGTCCAGCACCACAAAGGGATGTATACTCAAAGTCATTTTTTACTCTGTAAATAGACTCTTGCCCATTGATCCCTCTATGTCTTGTCTCATATTCAAGCGCACAGCCAGCCGAACAATGTGCACATGTAGCAGGAACACGTGAGAGTTCCCATGCGTTTGCAGAGTATTTAAAGTCACTACTTACAAGCGCACCCACAGGACAAACCGCGATACACTCTCCACAAAAAGTACAATCAAGAGTATCTGCATCTTTAGGAATGATCGTTGATTTGTATCCACCAAACTTCACCTCTATTGCATCATCACCGATCACTTCATTACAAACATGCACACATTTTTCACACATAATACATAAAGATGGGTCATAATTGATAAGTCCCCAATCCTCTATTTTACGTGCTTGATCGCGTGCTGAGAAGTTTTGTGTTGCAACGTTAAACTCTAAAGTTTTATTTTGCAGATCACACTCCCCAGATTTATCACACACACCACATTCAAGCGGATGATTGACATCATAAAGTTTCATGATGTTTGTGCGCTCTAACTCTAGCTCTTGTGAATTTGTACGGATCTCAATGCCAGAAGTTGGAGGAGTATTACAGCTAAGAACAAAGCCCTCCACACCCTCAGCCTCTACAACACACATACGGCACGATGCACACGGAGTCGTTTTAGAGATATAACACATGGTTGGGATGTATATCCCATTTTTGCGAGCTACTTGAAGAATCGTCTCTCCACGCGCAGCTTCAACTGGAGTACCATCTATTGTAAAAGAAATTTTATTTTCCATAGTACCCCCTTATGCCTGAACCATAGCGATGTAATAACAACGCATACAGCGATCTGCTTCGGCGAGTGCTTGTTCTTGAGTAAAACCAAACACAACCTCTTCATTATTTGTCTTACGGATATCCACATCGAGTACAGCACTTTGTTGACGAGCAAGTCCTGGCAACCAACCTGTTACTTTCTCTTTTTTGTCATACACACGAAGTTTACGAAGATGATCTTCCATGATCTCTTCATCTGTAAGACTTACTTCACCTGTTTGTACATAACGTGCCATCACCGAAGCTGCACGTTTTGCCTGACCCACGGCATTTACGATCGTCATCGGACCATATTCACAATCTCCTGAAGCAAAGATCCCTTTGCGAGAGGTCATAAAATCTTTTCCATTTGTCTTGATCGTTGCCCAAGATGTCATCTCAATCTCCCACTCTTCTGGGATATGAGAGAGATCAGCACTCTGAGAAACCGCAGGGATAAGGTAATCTACCTCTAACTCAAACGATTCTCCCTCGATCTTTACAAGCTGAGGACGTCCACCATCTGGATCTGGTACAAGCTCAAATCTATCTACTAAAAGTGATTTAAGTACATTGTTTTCATCTCTCATCTCTGCAACAGCAGAGTGAAAGATAAACTCAACACCCTCTTCTACCGCTTCATGATACTCTTCATAAGTGGTATTGCGAATGATTGTTTTCTCATCACGGCGATAAAGCATAATAACACGCTTTGCCCCCGCACGGATAGAACAGCGCACAACGTCCATAGAGGTAAATCCACCCCCAACACATGCAACTGTTTTACCTGTAAGATCTACATAATCAGCGTCTATCGCGTACTCTTTTTTCTGCTCATCTGTAAGTGTATAGCCAAATTTTTCATAAAGGTTTACACGATCTAAAAAGTCAATTGCTCCCCAGTATCCTGTGATCTCAGGACGCTCGTTCTCACAATACACTTTTTTAGACAGACGTGTTCCAGAAGCGACCATCGTTGCATCATACTCTGCATCAAAACGGCGCATATCATCGGCATTGACTTTATGGTTGGTAATAAAGTTCACTCCCATATCTTTGACACACTCGATATCTTTTTGATATTTTCCAAATGGCATACGATATTCAGGAACTCCAACAGTAACCTCACCACCAAGTACTGGCAGCTCTTCATACACATCTACATCCACACCCTCAGCAGCGAGATAATACGCAGTGGTAAGTCCCGCAGGTCCAGCACCAACCACTGCTACTTTTTTACCGATAGATGGTTTTTTCTCCATAGGATGGAAAAAGTCATATTCATGATCAGTCTCCCAATCAGCCCCTAGACGTTTGAGCGCCATAATAGCAATCGGCTCATCAAGGTTTGTACGACGACACGCATCTTCACACGGATGGGGGCATACACGACCACAAACGTGTGCGAGTGGCATAGTCTGGCGCGTTGCCATCAAAGAATCATCAAAACGAAGATCTCTTACACCCTCGATATATCCAGGGATATCTACTTGCGCAGGACATGCATCTGTACAAGGGGCTGTGATTTTAGCTATATAGCCAACACTTTCATGGTAATGTTTTGAAGGCTTTTGCTCATTGATACAAGCCATAAACTCATCTTCAAAATGCGTCATCAGATCTAAAATAGGGTTAGGTACTGTCTTACCTATCTCACATTTAGAGGTCATCTGCATACTTTTACCAATCTCTTTGAGGTGGTCCAAATCAGATACGCTTCCAGCACCGCGAGCAATCTTGTCGAGTTGATCGTACAAAATACGTCCACCCCATCTTCCAGGTGCACATCTTCCACACGCCTCAGAATACTCTTGATACTGTGCAGCATATTCCATAGCTAAACGGATTACATCTACATCTTCACTAAATAATGCCACACCATCCCAGCCGATAAAAGCTTTAGACTCTCGGTGTTCATCATATTGTGCTGGTAAATTATAAGCTGATTCTTCCCACTCGTCCGCAGCTTTGCCCATATTATTTATAAGCTCACCGTTCCAAGTAGAAAAATATACTTTGCTCAAAATACAATCCTAACTATTTTTTTTACAGACGATAGTCCAATCGACTTCGTTAAATTTTAAAGAGTTTAATAACTCGTATCCACACTCTTTTACCAGATCCGCTGATCTTTGAACCGGAGTAAAATCACCCACTTCAAATAAAAGGATAGCAACCTCACCCATTTTATGAGAGCTTAAGATCTCTTTCATTCTTGGTTCAAACTCATTCTTTAAATGTCTTAAATCATATCTTTTCATTATCTGTCAACCTCTCCAAATACGATATTTGTTGTACCGATAATAGAAACAACATCCGGAATGTAGTGCCCTGGCAAGAGGTCTGTTAAAATTCCTGTATGCCAAAACGACGGTGCACGTAGTTTGAGTCTATATGGGTATGGTCCACCTTGAGAGTTGATGTAGTATCCAAGCTCCCCTTTTGGAGACTCAGTAGCCACATATACTTCACCTACAGGTGGTCTCATCCCTTGTGTTACAAGTACGAAATGTTGCATAAGTGAATAGTTTTGCGTCATGATATCAAGCTTAGGAGCTGAGATATATTTAGGCGCATGAGCCATAAGCTCTGTTTGGTTGTTTTTCACTGTCTCTTGGTACATATCTATTGTTTGATAAAGGATCTTCGCAGATTCTCTCATCTCTTCCATATAGATCTTGTAACGCGCGTAGTTGTCACCCTTATCAGAGTAAGGTACATTAAACTCTACCTCATCATAAAGCTCGTATGGCTCCTCTTTACGGATATCCCATGCTACACCACTAGCTCGAAGCATTGGTCCTGTACATCCCCAGCTAAGCGCCATATCCGTAGGGATCACACCCACTTCTTCCATTCTCATTCTCCAGATACGGTTCGTATCTAAAAGATCCTCATAATCTTTGATATTTTGAGGTAGCTTGTCCAAGAACGCTTTGAGTTGTGGAATAAACTGATCTTGAAGATCGAGTGGCACACCACCGATACGAATCGCAGCGTGTGTAAGTCTTGCCCCACAGTATCCCTCGATAATATCCATCAAATATTCTCTCTCACGGAAAGCAAAAAGGAAAACTGTCATTGCCCCAATATCAAGCGCTGTAGTCGCAAGCCAGAAAAGGTGAGACATCAAGCGGTTGATCTCAAGAAGCATCATACGAATAACTTTTGCACGGCGTGGTACATCCACATCGATAAGCTTCTCAACCGCTAGAGCAAAACCATAGTTGTTTGAAGAAGAAGCGATATAGTCCATACGGTCAGTCGTTGGCATAAACTCGTTGTAGATCATATTTTCAGCCATCTTCTCCATACCACGGTGAAGATATCCTATATCTGGATGTGCTTTAGTGATCTGCTCTTGTTGAAGATGCAACATCAAACGTAACTGACCGTGAGCCGAAGGGTGTTGCGGACCAAAGTTCAGAATAAGTTCATTATCATCTCTATCAAATGTGATATTTTCAAAAAACGGTGTTAATCTATTTTTTACTTGCATTTACCAACCTATCTTTGTGGGTCATCAATAACTTTTGACGACTCTTTATCAAATTTTTTAATCATGAAAACACCACCATCTTCTTGGTAGTTTTGCTCAGTACGTGGCATATCATCTGTGATCTCTGTTCCTTTAGGAACTTCAAACCCTAGACGTGCAAAACGCTCTGAATCGTATCTATCTACACGCGCAGTATCACGAAGTTCTGGTCCGATAACATCTCTTGCTTCTTTACCATAGATCTTATCTACTTCATACCACGCTGCAAACTCATCCCCCTCTAATGGGTAAGTTTTAAGAAGTGGAAAACCTTGCCAGTCATAAGGCATAAGGATTCTTTTCATAAATGGGTGTCCGTTTGCTTCAATACCAAACATATCAAACATCTCACGCTCACTCCAATCAGCTGAGCGGAAAAGTTTCTCTACAGAGTTAACAGCCGCTCCATTTTCGATAAACATCTTGACACGAATACGTTTGCGCTTGTTCATACTGAGCATCTGATAGAAGATCTCAAATTGGTTTGATTTTGCTATCCAATCGATCGCACTTAGCTCTGAGAGCTGTGTATACTCTAACTCATCTCTCATAAGAGAGAGCACACCATAGTTATCTTCTGGCTTGATATAAACGACCATCTGTCCTACTTGGATGTATGCATCGAGCACTTCAAATTTTGCTTTGATCGCCTCTAAGTCACTTGCAAATACTGCATCGCTTGCTACATCACTCTTTGCTACTTGTGGTGCTACATAGTATCTATCTGTGTAGTAAGCTTTTGCTTGAACATCATCTTTTGGTGTATAAGCTCTCATTACATTAGCCTTTTTGGTCTTTGTGCATTGCCCGCTTTATTTGCGCGGATCTTTTTTTGTAATAACATTACGCCATATTGGAGTGTCTCAGGACGTGGTGCACATCCAGGGAGATAAAGATCTACTGGAATAATTCTATCTGCCCCTTGTACTGTTGCATAGGTATTGAACATCCCCCCAGTATTCGCACAGCTTCCCATAGAGATAACCCAGCGAGGCTCTGTCATCTGATCGTAAAGTCTTTTAATAAACTCAGCGTGTTTCTTTGTCAGCGTTCCCGCAACAATCATTACATCCGCTTGACGAGGAGACGCTCTAAAGATCGTTCCAAAACGGTCAAAGTCATAACGAGATGCACCCGAAGCCATCATCTCAATACCACAGCAAGCAAGCCCGTATGTAAGCGCCCAAATAGAGTTTGAACGCCCCCAGTTTACTACTTTATCTATACTTGTAAGTGCAACAGGTAAACCACCATCTTGCGTATAATTTATTTTATGTTGTGCCATTCAAGCGCTCCTTTTTTCCATGCATATACGAAACCAATAGTTAATAACAAGATGAACATTAACATCTCAGCAAAACCAAACCAACCAAGAGCCTTAAAGTCTACTGCCCACGGAAACATAAATACGATCTCTACATCAAAGAGTAAAAAAAGTAATGCAAAGAGATAAAACTGAGGGGAAACTCTATTTGGCTGTTTCGTCACCTCTGGTCCACACTCATACACTGAGAGCTTAATCTTTTCAGTCGATTTCGCTGCTAACGCACGACTCGCTAAACGCGCGATAATCGTCGTTCCTATAAACGCACCAAATGTTATAACAAAAAGTACAAACACCCCAAAATAAGGATTTGCAGTAGCGATGTGCTCCATATAACCTACCTTTTAACTTTAATTATTTATTTTCAAACACTATGAAACACCAGTTGTTAGCAAGGTGTTTCAGTATGAGTTTACTGAAAAAATAGTTGTATGCACTATAGCAAAAAGAGTATTAAATAAAAGTAATTCATTTATGAAGAGAAGATGAATGCTACCTATAGAAACATCATTGAAAATATAAATTTAAAAATGTGTA
>JAVETX010000007.1:0-55674 GCA_034005845.1 Sulfurimonas sp.
TCCTAAGGCGTTATTCATCGGATGTGCGGATTCACGCGTGATTCCAAATCTTATCACGCAAACTGCTCCAGGTGAGCTTTTTGTGCTTCGTAATGTTGGAAACTTCGTAGCACCTTACAAGCCTGATGAAGATTATCATGCAACTGCTTCAGGGATCGAATACGCTGTATCAGCATTAGAGGTCTCTGAGATCATTATTTGTGGACACACCCATTGTGGTGCGATCGCTTCGCTTTATACAAATATCGATGAAAAACCTTTTATCCATACAAAAAAATGGCTCTCACTTGGAAAAGATGCACAATCTCTTGCACTTCGTACACTCGGTGAAGATGCAAACAAAGAGGAGCTTTTACGCCTGACTGAAAAACTCTCTGTGGTCTCTCAAATAGAGCATCTTCTCACCTACCCTTTTGTCAAAGAGAGAGTTGATGCAGGAGAGCTTCATATCCATGGTTGGATGTATGATATAGCAAATGGAGATATTGAATACTACGATCCAGATACGTGTGAATATAAATCACTAAGCACAATAGCTTAAGGCTTGCGAATGTTTCAAGACACATTCAAAGAGATTAAAAGCGACTTACCTGCGAGTATTATCGTTTTTTTCGTTGCTCTTCCCCTTTGTCTGGGGATAGCACTCGCTTCAGGAGCACCACTTTTTTCAGGTGTTATTGCAGGAATCATTGGTGGTATCATCGTTGGAGCGGCAAGTGGCTCACGTCTAGGGGTGAGTGGTCCAGCTGCAGGTCTTGCTGTGATCGTTTTTGGCGGGATAGCTACACTTGGATCTTGGGAAGCTTTTTTAGCAGCGCTCGTGATCGCTGGCTTGCTCCAGATCGCTATGGGATATATGAAAGCGGGATTTATCGCTTACTTTTTCCCAACATCGGTGATCACAGGTCTTCTCACAGGGATTGGGATACTCATTATTCTCAAGCAGATCCCTCATGCCTTTGGATATGATGCGAGCTTTTTAGGCGATGAAGCCTTTTTACAAGCAGGTGGTGAAAACACTTTTTCAGCCATTGCAAATGCATGGGAAGCACTTACATTAGGCGCGATTATTATCTCGATCATCTCGATTGCTATACTGATAGTGTGGGATAAAGTCCTTACAAAAAAGTATCGTTTTTTTGAGATACTTCAAGGTCCTATTGTTGTTGTTTTAGTTGGGATTTTGCTCAATTATCTTTATCAAAGCACATCCATAGGCTTATCACTTCAAGCAGATCAGATAGTTTCTCTTCCTGTTTTTAGTAATTTCTCAGAACTGATGCAACAAGTTGCTTTTCCCGATTTTTCCGTTTTAAACAATATCGAGGTGTATAAGATCGCTTTTGTTTTAGCTGTTGTAGCAAGTTTAGAGACCCTTCTCTCAGTTGAAGCTGCTGACAAGCTCGATCCACATAAAAGGGTAACACCTACAAACCGCGAGCTCAAAGCACAAGGGCTTGGAAACTTCATCTCAGGACTCGTTGGTGGTTTACCTATTACACAGGTGATTGTACGAAGTTCGGCAAACATCTCATTTGGGGCAAAAACAAAGCTCTCAACTATTTTGCACGGTATCTTTTTACTTGTAAGTGTTGCGACCATTGCGCCAATGCTCAATATGATACCGCTTGCTTCACTCTCAGCTATTCTTTTTGCTGTAGGATATAAGCTTGCAAAACCTACACTTTTTAAAAAGATGTATGCCCTTGGATGGGAGCAGTTTATCCCATTTATGACCACGATTGTCGTGATGCTCTTTACCGATCTTTTAACGGGAGTTTTAATTGGGCTTGTTGTTAGTATCTTTTTTACGCTGCACCATAGCTATAGAAACTCTTACCATCTCAAAGATGTTGTTACAAAAGAGGGAAATAAAGATGTGCACCATATCGTTCTAGCCCAAGAGGTCTCTTTTTTCAATAAAGCAAGTATCATCAAAACACTCAATGCGATTCCCCAAAACGCAAAAGTGATTATCGATTGTTCTGATTCAAAATCGATCGCTTATGATGTTATTGAGTTTATTCAAGATTACCAACTTATGGCAGAGCTTAAAAATATAGAGGTTGAAACAATAAACTTCAAACCCTCTCGTACACTCTCATAAATCAAGATACAAAGAGCTTTTTGTCTCTTTGTATCTCCCCTTAAGTCAGTTTTGCTAAAATAACATCACTTTTTTTGGAGAAATTGCACTTTGTCACTAAATCTACAAATACATTCAGAGCACTTTACCAACCCACTTTATCTTGATAGTGGACGGATATTAGAGCCTTATGATATCACCTATGAGACCTATGGAACACTCAACGAAGACAAAAGTAATGTCATCGTTGTGTGCCACGCGCTCACAGGTTCGCACCATGCGGCTGGGATGTATGAGGGTGATAATAAACCTGGTTGGTGGGATGCACTCATAGGAAGTGGCAAAGCGATCGATACAGACAAATATTTTGTAATATGCTCCAATGTGATAGGAAGCTGTTTTGGTTCAACAGGGCCAATGAGCCTGCGCCACCCTTACCATGAGCCCTATCGCTACAAATTTCCTGTGGTCACGATCAAAGATATGGTCAAAGCCCAACGTATCCTTTTTGATAGACTTGACATCCATAGAGTTCACGCAATCGTTGGTGGGTCTATGGGAGGGATGCAAGCACTGCAATTTGCCCTGCATTATCCAAACTTTGCCAACAAGATCATCGCTCTTGCCACAACACACGCGACCCAACCTTGGGCAATCGCTTTTAACAAAGTGGCTCAAGAAGCTATTTTAAAAGACCCAGATTTTAAGCAAGGATATTATGATCCTGATATCATCAAAGAACAAAGTCTTAGCGGTATGGCGATCGGTCGTATGGCAGGACATATCAGCTTTTTATCGCATGAATCGATGCAGAGAAAATTTGGGCGTGAATATAAAAGAGATGATGGACTCTATGAGCTCTTTGGAAAGTTTCAAGTAGAATCTTATCTTGAGTATAATGGCTACAATTTTACCAAATGGTTTGACCCGCTCACCTATCTCTACATCACCAAAGCGATCAATATCTTTGATCTCTCTCGTGGCTATGATTCGCTGCACGAAGCGATGCAAAAGGTCAAATCAGAGCTACACCTGATAAGCTTTTCAAATGATATGCTCTTTAAAAGCTATGAGATGAAAGAGCTTGATGATGTGCTCAATGAAGTGGGCAATACAAACCACCACTACCTAGAGGTAGAGAGTGATTATGGACACGATGCCTTTTTAGTAGAGGTAGAAAAATTTGACACCTATATCAAGGAGGTACTCAATGGCTAAGAAAGAAGATTTTGAGACAAAGCTCGAAGCAGCAAAGAAGATCCTTGAGACCCTTATGAACCCAGATATCACACTCGAAGAGAGTGTCAAAGCGTATGAAAAAGGGATGCAAGAGCTAATAAGTGCACAAAAGATGCTCGAAGAGGCACAAATAAAGATCCAAGAGATCAAAAACGCACAATGAGAACTGCCGTTTTACAGCTTAGCTCGCAAGGGATGAGCAGTACAAAGCTTTATAACTACATCCGAATCGCTCACAAACAAGATGTCAAAGTCTTAGTGCTTGGTGAATATATCCTCAACCCTTTTTTTAAAGAGCTTACAGAGATGTCTCGCTCGATGATCCACGAGCACTCAAGCCATCAGATCAAAATACTCAAAGAGCTCTCTACAACTTATAATATGACCATCATCGCCCCTTTGGTGATCGTTAAGAAACAAAAGATATATAAAACCATCGCTAAGTTTGCGCCCTCTTCTACATCCTACTATCATCAGCAAATCTTAATTAATTATAATCATTGGAATGAGGAGAAGTTTTTTGACAACGAGATCACAGAGCTCTCCTCCCCGCTTATCTTTAAAGTAGATGGTTTTAAGTTTGCTCTTTTAGCAGGTTTTGAGCTCCATTTTGATCATTTTTTTGCTGAGTGTGATGCAAAGAATGTTGATTGTATAATCGTGCCGAGTGTCTCTACTTTTGAGTCGTATGAAAGATGGAAGAGCCTTATCTTGATGCGCGCTTTTACACACAACTGCTACATCCTAAGAGCCAACCGTATTGGGGAATATAAGGACAAGGATATCTCTTGGAACTTTTATGGGGATTCACTTTTAGCTTCTCCTCACGGCGAACTTCTCAACCACCTTGGAAACAAAGAGGAGCTGATGATCGCAGATATGAGCCATACAGAAGTGCTTCATGCCAGAAAAACCTGGGGTTTTAAAGAGATGCTCCACAAAAGATATTAGATTTTTTTATGCTATAATCACTTTTTTTTGATAAAGGCAAAATGATGATGCAATATTTTCATAGACAAGTACAACTTTGGGGGGAAGAGACCCAACGCTCATTAAGTGACAAAAAGATCGCTATCGTAGGCGCTGGAGGACTTGGAAGCTCTTTAGCTTTTGCACTAGGAGCAAGTGGGATCGGAGAGATCCATATGATCGACTTTGATGAAGTGAGTCTGCATAATATCCACCGCCAAATCACTTTTAAACTAGGCGATGAGGGGAAAAGTAAAGCCCACCTCAATGCCCAGCTTATAGAGCAGCGATGCCCTTATGTCAAAGCGATACCACACCCGTGCAATTTTGAAGAGTGGTGTGCCAAAGATATCACCGTTGATCTCATCATCGATGCGACAGACAATCTCCCAACACGCGGCGAGATCAATCTCTATGCCAAAGCAAAAAAACTGCCGTGGCTTTATGGAAGTGTAGAGGCTTTTAATGGTCAGGTTTGTTTTTTTGAAGAGTCTTCATTTAATGATGTCTTTAAGATCACCCAAAAAACACCCGCTGGGATCGCGGCACCTATCGTGATGCATATTGCATCTCTGCAAGCAAATATTGCTCTGCGCTATCTTGCAGGACTCTCTATCAAAAAAGATCTGCTTTATTATCTCTTCTTTAATGAAGAGGGGGAACTCATCACCCAAAAGTTTTCACTCCCTAAGATGTAGGAATCTCCTACATCCCAAGCAAATACCCAAAAACCCTAGAGTTTTGAGATATATTCCGCCACACGTTTCATATCTTCATCACTCAGTTTTGAAGATTGTCCTTTCATCAAGTTTTTCATAGCGCCACCATAGCTTCCATCTTTATACCCTTGAAGTGCTGCCACAGTTTTGTCCACATCCCAACCTTGGATCACTTGTGATTTTCCCATCGCTGGTTTTTCCGCTTTTTGTCCATGGCATGATGCACAGGTTTTATAGATATCAGCACCCGATTTTTGCTCTACGACCGCTACTACTTCTTCTTTGATCGCTTGAACTTCTTCTTTTACAGCTTCCACCTTTGGCTCAACTTTTTGCTCAACAACTTGGGCTTTTTCTTCCACTTCTTCTTCGATAGCTTCAGCTTGCTCTTGGACTTGCTCTACTTTTTTTTCTACGACCTCGACACTTTGCTCAACTGTTTTTTCTACCTTTTTTTCTACTTCACTGCTCTTTTGCTCAGAACATCCAAGAAGTAAGAAAGAAACTGCAACTGAGATTACAACGCCACCTTTGATAAAATTACGATTATTTTGCATCATCTGATCCTTTTTGTTATTTGCAACCATTATAACTCGTTTTTTCATCAATACAAATAGATTTTAGATATAATTACGCGTTACTTTTTAAAGGCTTACTTACTATGAATATTGCTATGAATTTTGAACCCTATCCATTTGAAAAATTAAATACTTTACTCGAAAATATCACTCCAAATCCAAACTACACTCCCTCTGTTTTAACGATCGGTGAACCGCAATTTGAAACACCTCAGTTTATCCAAGATGCACTCGCACAAAATGCGCCACTACTTCGAAAATACCCAAAAACAAGTGGTGAAGAGAGCCTGCGTGAGGCACAACGCACATTTGTACAAAAACGCTTTGGTGTAGCCCTTGATAATTCTCAGATCATCCCTACCTTTGGGACGCGTGAAGTGCTCTTTAACTTCCCGCAATATCTACTCTTTCATACCAAAGATCCACTTATTGCATACACCAACCCTTTTTATCAGATCTATGAGGGTGCAGCGATCGCAAGTCGTGCAAAAACTGTGCTTTTAAATCTTGATGCAAGCAATCATTTCACCCCTGCTATAGATGAAGATGTTTTGAGTCAATGTGATCTCGTGATACTTAACTTTCCAAACAACCCAACCTCTGCAACACTTTCGCTAGAAGCTCTTGGTAAATGGGTCAAACTCGCACTCAAACACGATTTTGTTCTTTTAAACGATGAGTGCTATTCAGAGATCTATACATCCAAAGCACCTCCCTCTTTACTTGAAGCTTCTTTGGATGTAGGCAATAGTGATTTTAAAAATATCCTTGTGATAAACTCGATCTCCAAGCGCTCTTCTGCTCCAGGACTTCGCTCAGGTTTTATCGCTGGAGATGCAAAGATCTTAGAGGGGTATATGGGGTATAGAACCTACATCGGATGTGCCTCCCCTCTTCCACTTCAAAGTGCAGCAGCGGCTGCTTGGCTCGATGAAGAGCATGTTGAGAGTGCACGTAATATCTATCAAGAAAACTTCAAACTCGCACATGAGATCCTCGGCGTAGAGATCCCAGAGGCGACCTTTTATCTTTGGCTTTATGTAGGTGATGCTCTTGAGTTCACCAAAAAACTCTACCAAGAGTACAATGTCAAAGTGCTCCCAGGGGAGTTTTTAGCACGCCAAAACAGTGAGGGTCAAAACCCAGGAGTTGGCTATATACGCATCGCTTTAGTCGAGGGTGTTGCCCAAAGTAAAGATGCATTACAAAGAATCAAGGAGTGTCTCAATGGATAAGATTCAAGCCCTCAAAGAAGAAGTTCTTCAAGCGCAACAAAAGAGTGATATCGCCTCTTTATATATTTTAGAGCAACGTGCTCATGAAGTTTTTGATGAAGAGACACTTCATGGTTTTTATGCGAATATTCTTGACTTGGCTCTTGAAAAACTCACAGACACTCTTGAAGCCCACCGCGTGATGGATATGAACGAAGTACAAGACTTTGCAACACTGCGCGCACTCTATGAATACGCGATCGAGCACTACTCAGCGGGAGCCTTATCGGATGCTTCTGCACTCTTTGAGGTTCTTAGTGGTTTGAGCAATGATGCAAAATTTTCCTCAGCTCTCAAGCTCCATTGGATCGCATCCAAAGAAAATCTCTCTTTAGATGATTTTTTAGATCGTATTGCCGATATAGATGCAACACAAGCTGCTGGAACATTCTATATCAGCGCCTTTACAAAAGAGGCACAAAGATTGCTAGACGACTCCCAAAGCAAAGGGGAATAGCGTATGAAGATTCATTTTATCGGGATTGGTGGCATAGGTATCTCAGGACTCGCACAATATATGCACTTTAGAGGACATGAGGTAAGCGGTTCTGATATTTCAGATGGTCTGATTACAAAGAGCTTACGTGATCTTGGGATCAAAGTAAGTGTTCCCCATGATGCAGAGGCTATTCGTGATCAAGATCTCGTGATCCACTCTGCTATTATTCGCCCAGAAAATCCAGAGATCGTTGCAGCAAAAGCAAAAGGGATCGAAGTACTCGCACGCCGCGAAGCACTAGTGGATATCCTCAAAGACAAAAAGGTCTATTCTGTTGCTGGAGCTCACGGCAAAAGCACTACAACAGCGATTCTCACAGCCATTATGGATGGTTCTGCTATTATCGGTGCGCAATCCAAAGCTTTTGGCTCCAATGTGCGCTATGATGCAAATACGGATGTGATGCTCTTTGAAGCCGATGAGAGCGATGGAAGCTTTATCAACTCCAATCCATACTGCGCGCTTGTGATCAATGCAGAGCCTGAGCATATGGAGTATTACGACTACAATTACGATCTTTTTTACGAAACCTACAAGAGCTTTATCAAATCTGCAAAGATTCGTGTTCTCAACGCTGAAGACCCTTTTCTCGCACAACTCAAAGAGGAAGTAGATGCTTCATGGCTCTATCCATCTGTAGATATTACAGATATTGAGTATATCCTCATCGAGGATGAGCCTCATACACGCTTTAGACTCAAAGATCTTGGCAAATTTGATGTTTGGGGCTTTGGACGCCATATAGCTCTTGATGCTTCTTTGGCTATTTTAGCGGCCTTAGAATCTATGGATGTAGATACGATTCGCACGAATCTCTTAAAATTCAAAGGGATCAAAAAACGCTTTGATATCGTAGGCTTTGATCAAAAAAATGTGATCATTGACGATTATGGACATCACCCTACAGAGATCAAAGCGACCTTTGATTCTGTCAAAGAGTATGCGTCTCTCAAAGGTTTTGATAAGATCACAGCGATCTGGCAACCTCATAAATACTCACGAACTATAGATAATCTCGAAGAGTTCATCAAGTGTTTTGAGGGGGCTGCAGAGCTTATTATCTTACCTGTTTGGTCTGCGGGAGAGAGTATAAGAGATATCGATTTTGTAGAAAAGTTTAAACGCTACAATCTTACTATGGCAGATACTATCACGCGAGCTAACAACACCATCACAGTTGTCAAAGACAAACAAAATATCAAAACACTAGACGATGGACTTATCATCGGCTTTGGTGCGGGAGATATCACCTATCAAATCAGAGGAGAAGCGTAATGGCATATATTATCGGACTTATCGTAGTTGCACTTTTTTTCTTAAGCCTTCACTATTTTACTGAGCTTACAAGATCTCAAAAGATCACCATCTCACTTCTTACACTCAGTGTTATTATGGCAGCAATCGCTTACAATAGTTACAGTGCGAAACAAAGAGAAGTAATCATGCAAACAGTTACAAAATTTGAACAAAACAAGACGGTACATTGTGAGGGGATCGATGTGAACAGCACAAACTTTACACTTAGTACTGGTACCTATACTTTTATCGGAAAAAAAGACTCGCCTTATTATGGGCAAATGGTGAGCGCCTCTAAGTGTCAATGAGTCCCACTCCAAATGCAAAACTCGAGCTTCTTTTAGAGCAGCTCGACCTTACAGATCACATCCGTAGCTTTCAAAACTTTTTCTCGCGTGAGACCGCCTTGTTTATGCAAGGGGATCAAGAGCTTCATTTTCGCTACATCCAAGCCCTAGACAAAGTAGAATTCAAAGCCCCTCCAAAGGTTTCTGATTTTAGCATCATCAAAGCACACCTCAAAAAAAATGGGGTGCTGAGTTTTGAGCAGATTTACGAGATCATCAAGGTGGTACGCTATTTTCGTTATCTCAAAAACCAAAATTTTGAGGGGCTTCTTGGCGAATGGATGGAGAAGTTCCAGTTTGATGAGCGCTTTGTGGAGATCGAGGAGTATTTTGGAGCCGATGGGCTTTTTAATGAAAGCCTTGATGAGCAACTCTACGGACTTGCCCAAAGGGTCAAAGAGCACAAGAACAATATAAGTTCTTCACTCAAACGTCTTTTATCTACATCCAAGCTCTCAAGCTATCTCATCGACTCTCAGGTGCATTACATCAATGATGAAGAGTGTCTTTTGGTGCGTGGTGGCTTTAACCATGTGCTCAAAGGTGCAGTGATTGCGCGCAGTAGTGGTGGCTATTTTTATGTCGCACCTGATTCTATTCTCAAATCAAAAGAGCAGATCCGCTACATCCAGCAAGAGCGTGAGAGTATCTTCTACTCCTATGCAAAAAGTTTCTCTGCAAAGCTTACAACTCTGCAGCCTTTTATCGCTTTTATCGATAAAGAGTTTGATAAGTTTGATAACTACCAAGCGCGCGTGCTTTTTGCACGAAGTAAGAACTATCAACTTATCAAATCCAAAAACGACTCGAAAATAATTCTCAATCAATTTGTTCACCCGGCTCTTCATAATGCGCGCCCAATTGATGTTGATTTTTCTAAAAATATCTTGATGATCACAGGGGTCAATGCGGGTGGAAAGACGATGCTTCTCAAATCGGTCCTCGCAGCGGCTTTTATGGCAAAATATATTATCCCGATGTCGCTCAATGAAAACAAAAGCCATATTGGAAACTTTAAAAATATCCTCGCTATTATCGATGATCCACAAAATGTCAAAAATGATATCTCTACTTTTGCAGGAAGAATGCAAGAGTTTGCGCGTATTTTTGAGTATAAATCAGCGCTTGTTGGAGTCGATGAGATCGAGCTTGGAACCGATAGTGATGAAGCAGCAGCGCTTTTTAAAGTGATCCTCGATGATCTGATCCGTCGTGGGCAAAAAGTGCTTGTCACCACCCACCACAAACGCCTCGCAGCCCTTATGGCGGATCGTGAGGATGTGGAGCTTATAGCTGCCATTTATGATGAAGATCAGCGTCGTCCAACCTATGAGTTTATGCAAGGGATCATCGGTAAAAGTTACGCCTTTGAGACAGCAAGTAGATACGGCATCGCAAACACTCTCGTAGAGGAAGCCAAAAAAGTGTATGGCGACAACTCAGAGAAGCTCAACCTTCTTATAGAGCGAGGCTCACAACTCGAGCGTGAACTCAAAGAGAAACATCGCCAAGTGGATGAAAAACTCGACTCTCTTACACACAAAGAGCGCGAACTCAAAGAGCAAAGAGAGAAACTCGCTCAAGAGTTAGAGAAGCAAAAACAAACACTCAAAGCAGAATATGAACTCGCTATCAATGAAGCTAAAAAAGCGGCACGCGCAGGGGATAGTGCAGCGATCCATAGAGCGATGAACAAAGCAAATAAAGAGCTTCCAAAAGAAAAAAAGCACCAAGAAAAGCTCATAGAAAACAAAGTTTTTCATGTGGGTGAGAGTGTAAAATATCACTCTCAAAAAGGAACGATCATCTCCCTTAAGGGCAAAGATGATGCGATCATCGAGGTGGAGGGGATGCGCTTGCGTGTGAAGACAAAGCAGCTCAAGCACACCCAGATGATCCATAAAAAACCACAAACAAACCTGCAGGTCAATGTGGAAAAACGTTCAGGACTTAAATGTGATCTGCACGGATTGCGCGCTGATGAAGCGTGTGAGGTGCTCGATAAATTTCTCTCTGACGCGCTTGTAAATGGCTGGGATGAAGTGATCGTGTATCATGGTATAGGTACAGGAAAACTCTCCTATGCAGTGAAAAACTTTCTCAAAGAACATCCAAAAGTAAAAAAATTTGAAGATGCCCCACAACATATGGGTGGATTTGGCGCAAAAATCGTGAGCTTATAGTGAAGCGCGTAGCAATTGTTGGCGGTGGTGCTTCTGGGCTTATGTGTGCCATTATTTGTGCGCGTGCATCTTTGGATGTAACACTTTTTGAACAAAACAATAAATGTGCCAAAAAAATACTCGTCTCAGGCAATGGGCGCTGTAATATCACCAACACAAACCTCACAAGCGAGAAGTTCTTTAGCTCCAATCCAGAGTTTGCAATAGGTCTTATTAAGCGTTTTGGTTTTAGGGAGTTTGAGAAGTTTTGTAGCTCTATTGGTTTGGTCTTAGATGTCAAAGAGGATGGGCGAGTTTACCCTCAAAGCAATGAAGCTAAAAGTGTTGCGTCTTTACTTTTACACACCGCAGAGGCTTTGGATGTAGCGATCAAAACCGATCAAAGAATAGAAGATATCAAAGCACTTTTTGAAGAATATGACGCTGTTGTGATCGCAACAGGTTCAGAGGCAGCCTCACATCTTGGAGGCAATGGGAGTGGTTATGATTTTGCCAAAGAGTTTGCGCACACCATTATCCCACCTTACCCCTCTTTAGTGCAGCTTCACCTTACATCCCAACTTGCACAAAAAATGTCTGGAGCAAAAATAGATGCAGAGGTGACACTTTTTATAAACCGCCAAAAAGAGCTCTCAAGCCTTGGAGATATCCTCTTTACCAACTACGGGATCTCAGGCTTTGCTATTTTGGATATCTCACAAAGAGCGAGCCAAGCGCTCCAGTATAGTGAGCCAGTTTTAATCTCTCTCAATCTTTTGCCACACTACAACCCACAAAAGCTCGCATCACATATCAGCTCGCTGTGTAAAAATGCTCCAGCTCTGAGCGTACTTGATATGCTCATAGGGCTTCTCCCCTCTAAGATAGCTAAACATTTTTTAGAATTCATTGAGCTAGATACTGATCTTAAACTAGAGAACTTGCACACAAAGCAGATCAAAAAAATAGCCGCGACCCTTTTAGCGTGGAAGTTTGAGGTGAGTGATACCCATGGATTTCGTCATGCAGAGGTGAGTGGAGGTGGCGTTGACACCACCGAGGTTGATCCTCATAGTTGTGAATCTCTCAAACAAAAAGATCTCTATTTTTGTGGAGAGGTACTCGATGTTGTGGGAGCACGCGGGGGATACAATTTTGCTTTTGCATGGGCGAGTGGACATCAAGTGGCGCAATCGATCATCGCCAAGGCTTTACAAGCTTAAGCGATACTCTTATCGATACTTACGATAAAAGTACACCCCTCCTCTGAATTTTGTGCTTGAATCTTTCCATTAAACTGTTTTTCTACGATCATCTGTGACATATAAAGTCCGAGTCCCGTTCCATTTTTCCCTTTGGTACTAAAGTAAGGTTCAAAGAGTTTTTCTCTATTTTCTTCCAGGATTCCAGGTCCATTATCCTCCACCATGATCTCTACTTTTTTCCCGTGAACTTCTGCTGAGAGACAGATAGTTTTGCCCTCTTTATTGATCTCATCAAGAGCATCGATGGCATTGTTGACGATATTGAGTATCACCTGTGTGAGCTCATTTGCATACACATCGATCATGATATCTTTCTCTTTTTTTATCACGATGCTGATTTGTTTGCCTTTGAGTCTTGGCTGTACGAAGTTGATCACTTTATTGAGGAGTTCATGTACCTCTATTGTGCTAGGTTTTTTATCTGGACGAAAGTAAGTTTGAAAATCATCTACGGTATCTGAAAGGTAGATGATAGTATCACTGATCTGAGCAAGTGTATTATCGATATAGAGATCATCGATATCCTCCCCCATCATTTTTTTGATCTGTAGATTGGATATCTGAAGCGTGATGGTAGAGAGTGGCTGTCTCCATTGATGGGCTATCATACTGATCATCTCTCCCATAACCGCTTGCTTTGACTGGGCTGTGAGGAGTTTATCTTTTTGGATGATCTCATTTACTTTCTCTTCAACACTTTTTTCTAGAGACTGGTTGATCTCTCTGAGCTCTTTTGTCTTTTCAGCCACCTGTTTTTTGAGCTCAATATTAAAACGCTTGAGCTTTCTTTGGTAGTATAAAAGGGTCAAGAGGATAAAGCCAGCGACTATGAGTATCTTGATGATCAAGCCATAATCGGTCTGGTTTTGATAGCGTGTCAATCTCCATGAATGAAAGATCTTATCGATCTTTTGCTCTGATATCTTTGCAAGTGACTTCTCAATAATAGAGAGCAAAATAGGATCATCCTCTTGCACACCAATACTCAAAGAGAGTGGTCTATCTTTTGCCAAAAATCCATTGATCTTGAGCTTTCCATAGCCATATTTATTGACCACATAGTCTGCTTTTTCATCAAGTTCTAGCGCTGCGAAAACCTTTCCTTGCAAGAGAGATTTCATCATCTCATTCATATCCTCTTCTACCTCGATAATGAGGTTTGGATAGATGTATTGCAGGTAGTTTTTATACTCTTGTCTCTCTACGATAAGAGTTTTAGATTCTAGTTGCTCTGTATTTTGTACAAAAGATTTGTCAAGTTTTGTGATAAGAGTAAAAGGTGTTCTCGCAAAGGCTTGACTTGTGATGATGCTTTCAAATCTTTTGCTCGTAGTTGGAAGCATCGAGACAAGATCACACTCTTTGTTTTTTACCTTTTTAGCGAGATCCTCTTTAGAATCAGCCAAAACAGGCTGAAATCTCAGATCAGTTTTCTTTGCAATTTCGCGATAAACATCTGACATGATCCCTGTGTGTTTTTTATTTTCATAGCCATCATAAGGAAAATCATTTGCATCGATACACACACTAATAGGTTTAGAAGATCGGATGTAGAGATGCTCTGTCTTAGAAAACTCAAGCCTTGCATTTTTCTCAGTTTCAAAGATAAAATTTTCTATCGTTTTTTTATTCTTTTTATCATATTTTGCTTTAAAGATCTCAAGCTGTTTTTGCAAAAAGTTCGTATCAATATACCCAATACTGTAGGTATAAGGGAGGATCAGCTTCAAAATCTCTTTTGCCTCATTTTTGAGTGCATCTTTGGAGTTTTGCTGGGAGTATTTTTTATAGATAATATCAACTATTTGGTCTTGGTGCAGCAGAGCATATTCCCATCCACGGATCGTTGCATCACGAAATTTTGCTGTTCGCTTTGCATATCTCTGTGCCTCTTCTTGGGATGTAAAGAGCTCTAGTTGGAGATTAAAGGTACCATAATCACTTGGATTGATAATATTGTATTTATACCCCATTTTATCAAGTCTATAAGGTTGATCGGAGATAAAAGCGGTCATCGCATCGACATCGGATTGTAAAAAATCTTCAATCTCATAGGTATGTGTTTTGAATTTAAAGAGCTTTGTATCCACACCGTGCCTCTCAAAGAGTGAACCAAAGTTGATCTCAAAATCATCCGCACCACTTGAGATGATCGTTTTTCCTATAAGATCTTCTGGCACTTTGATATAAGGCTTTGTGATCAAAACCAGTGCAGAGCGTTTAAAATATGAGGAGAGAAGCATAAGAGGTTTTGAGCGCATATATTCTAGAAGTATATTCGAGTTATACACCCCATAATTTGCGCGATTTGAGAGCACTTCATCGACAACATTCATCTCGGGCTTATACTCTCTGAGCTCTACATCTAAGCCCACATCTTCATAAAAACCAAGCTCTTTTGCGGCAATAAAACCAGCAAACTCAAACTGATATTTCCAGTGAAACTGCACAGAGACTTTTTCAAGTTCTTGTGGTGGAGTCTTTTGGGCAAAAAGGAGCGCTGTAAAAAGGGTAAAAAGTAATATTGATTTCATATGTGCATCATAGCATCACTTGATTAAGAAAAATCTTACTATCCTCCACTTTAAGAACAAATATATTAAAATAACCTCTATTTAACACGAAGGAAAATTCTTATGTCAGTCTCTCTCATTATTGCAATCGTCATTGTTATCATTCTTGTCTTTATGTACAACTCCCTTGTAGGAAAGAAAAACCAAGTCGAAAACATCTTTGCAAGCGTCGATACGATGCTCAAAAAACGTTATGATCTCATCCCAAATCTTGTTGCTTCTGTGAGCAAGTATATGGAGCATGAAAAATCACTCCTCACAGAGGTAACAGAGCTTCGTGCACAGGCAAATAAGCCCAACGTAAGTGATGCACAAAAGATCGCTTTGGATGCAAAAATGAGCGCTGCACTTGGCTCACTTATGATCGCTGTAGAAGCCTACCCAGATCTCAAAGCAAACGAAAACGTGATGCATCTGCAACGCTCTTTAAATGAGGTAGAAGAGCAGATCTCAGCCGCAAGACGTGCCTACAACCAAGCGGTGACAGACTACAACAATGCCATCGAGATGATTCCGACGAACTTTATGGCAACTGCGATGAACTACAAGCGCAAAGAGGTGTTTATGATCCCTGAGAACGAGAGAAAAAATGTCAATGTAAAAGAGCTGTTTAATTAAATATGAAAAGCATTAGCGCGCTTACAGACTTTTACTACAAAGAGCTCTACCCAAAGCTTCAAGAGCTCGAATCTCAAAGAAAAAGGGTGCGTTTTCGCATACTCCTTATCAGCGCTTTTATCCTGCTCTTTGGAGTTATTCTTCTGGCAATTCTTGCAAAAGAGAATCTCGTAGGTTTTGAATTTTTGATCTTTCTAGGTATCGCTTCGGTGGGGCTGATCGGCTTTATCTACAAGTATCTCTCAGCTGATTACATCCAAAGCTTTAAAGATCAGATCATCAAGCCTCTCATATACGAGATAGATCCAAGCTTGCACTATCTCAAAGACAATCACGTCAGCTCCTATCAGTTTCAAGCAAGTCAGCTTTTTAGCACTCCTGATAGGCTGAGGGGAAACGACCACATCAAAGGGGTTATCGATGGTGTTAAGATAGAGTTCTCTGATCTTCACGCACAAAAAAAACACAAGGACTCTAAAGGGCGCACTAGCTGGAGCACGATCTTTGAGGGGCTCTTTATCATCAGTGAGTTTCCCAAGCATTTTCATGGCAAGACCTTTATTCTCCCAGATAGTGCACAAAAAACATTTGGTTCATTACTAGGAAATTGGTTACAATCCAAAAACTTTACTCGTGGCGAACTAATCAAGATGGATGATGTGGCTTTTGAGAGAGAATTTGTCGTCTATTCAGAGGATCAGATAGAAGCGCGCTATCTTCTCTCTACCTCGCTGATGCAAAAGATCTTAGAGCTCAAACACAAAAGCGCACATCCCCTCTCTATCGCTTTTGTGGGCAATCATATCTATATCACTATAGAGTATGGCAAAGACCTTTTTGAGCCTACGTTTTTTAGCTCTTTGCTCGATTATAAGATAGCTATGGAGTATATAAAGACGCTGAGTATGACGATCGGTATCGTCAACGAGCTCAAACTCAATCAAAAATTATGGAGCAAAAAATGAATCAAGAGATCTCAGTTTTTTCACAAAGTATCAAAGACTTTTTTACACCTAAAATGCTCAAATACGCCCTACTTCCTTTCATCGTTACCCTTGTGCTGATGTATGTTCTCTTTTTTGTTCTCGCGGGAGCGGGCATAGAGCATTTAGGTTCTTTGGATGTAGAGACGAGTCAAACCACTATTGAAAATGGAGTGCCACACACAGAGACTCTCTCAGCAAAACTCGAAGGGCTCGCTATTGTAGAGTTTTTGATGAGCTATGCGATCACTTCGTGGATCGTGACCTTTTTTCTCTACGCTGTGGGTGGATTTTTGACACTTTATCTCTCTATCTTTGTCGCACTTTTGGTGATCGGTTTTCTCACCCCTTTTGTGCTCAAAGAGTTGCACAAAAGACACTATGGTGATGTTGAGATGATAGGCTTTTCCAATATTTTTGAAGCTCTTTTTCTTGCCATCAAGTGGGCAGCGATCATGCTCTTGCTTTTTCTTTTACTCATCCCTTTATATCTCATCCCACTGGTCAATATTATCGCGCTCAACTTTCCGCTGTATTACTTTTTTCACAAGATGATGCTCTATGATGTGGGTTCTACGATCTCTTCAAGAGAGGAGTTTGGATACCTCAAATACACAAAAGCAAACTCTTTTAGACTCAAGACACTCGCACTCTATCTTGTCTCTTTAGTTCCTTTTGTGATCTTCTTTGGGGCTATTTTCTTTGTGATCTATTTGGGGCACTCTTACTTTTTAGAGGTCAAAAAAGTAAGAGCGAATAAGCAGTAGTATCTAGCGTACAGGAACGTACGCGTAGCCATCATTTTGCGCATTGATAAGTGCGATAGTGGTATTTGGAGCCATCTCAACATACGAAGCGATATCTTCACGCGAGAGCTTTTTAGAGTTCGCTCCCACCTGGCACATTTGAAACTTCACTCCATAGGTTGTAGCGAGAGATTTGAGGCGTGCTTTGAGTTCATTATTGATCTTTTGTGCCTCTTTGTCCTCTTTAAAAACTGTTTTGCTCAGATCATTGACAAAGAACTTATACGCTCCACCGTGGATTATCACGCGCACATCAAGCTCTTGAAGCTCATTTTCATAGTAATTTTTATTGGCAACGACACCCTTGATAAAACGTTTTTCGATGGTATCTACATCCGAAGCTGTGAGGTCATAGATCACTTTTTGTACATCCGAAGCAAAAAGCTGGGCTGCACAAAGTAATCCTAAAAGTGTCTTTTTCATAATATCTTCCTTGTAATGTGAATAGAGTTCTTGCACTCGTTAGATCCTGAATCAAGTTCAGGATGACGGGTGGGTCAGGATGACGGCTACTTCGTCATTCCAAACTTGATTTGGAATCTCAGTTCACCTATTCTACATCCCAAGTGTAAAATCTACGTAAACTACTCTTTCTCTTCCTCTTTTTGTGCCTCTTTTTCCACCATCGCACGATACATCTCATCTTTGGGAACGAGCCCCGCTTCATACAAGAACTGCGAGGGAGCAAAGTCCATCTTTTTGATCTTGTCATATTTTGCATAACTCAGATAGAGGATATCTTTGGCGCGCGTTACAGCGACATAAAACAAGCGTCGCTCCTCATCAAGGGAACCGCCGCGATGCATCAGTTTTCTATTTGGAAAACGCCCATCCATGAGATCGACCACATACACCTCTTTGTACTCAAGCCCCTTAGAAGCGTGAACGCTCAACAGATTGACCCCCTCACCTTGGGTGAGATCAGAGGAGCCGAGTATCATTGCATTTAAAAAGCGTTCATGCTCGCTGTAGGGTTTGGAGAGCTCTTCAAGTAAGATACTTTTTCGCTTGATACGGATAAGCGCTTCCTCTTTTTGCTTCTCATCAATGCTTCCATCCTTGAGTGTCGCGCGCTTGGTTGCCAAAATATCGGCAATATGCCCATACAAGGCTGATGCAGCGATTTTTTTGACGATCGTGCGAGGCTGTTTGATCCCTTTGAGATCGCGAAAGAGTAGATAAAACTCATGTAAGAAAATCGCCCCATCACGTGCAAGCTTGGGATGTTTGAGGATAGGGTTTTTCATAAACTTATCCTCAAAACCAAGCTTGGCAAACTTCCCTACAGCTCCAAGCTCTAAAAAGTCATCAAAGAGCCCGAGCTGATGGTTGAGCTTACGCTTCTCAAAAGGATTAGTAATGGATACATCAGGAGCATAAAGCCCATAAAAGATACTCCCATGTCCAAGCGTTTTAAGCGCGGTGTACATCTCTTTTGCCATCGCACTTCCCACCCCTTTTGCAAACTCAAAAAGGTGGATAAATGCCATCATATCAGACTCATTGATAAGTAAGGTGTAAAGATCGAGTATCGCCTTGACCTCTTTGGCATCAAAAAAACTCGTCCCCCCTTTGCGTTTACATGGGATGTCAAGCTCGCGAAGCCCCACCTCTATCCCATCGGCTGAGGAGTTGTTACGAAAGATCACCGCGATCTCTTCACGAGGGGTAGACGAATCGCGTATCATCGCCGCCATCGCATGGTACTGATCGAAAAGCTCATCATATGCCAAGAGTTTGGGCGCTTGGGCGTCGTAGTTGCGTGTCACTTCGAGCTTTTTAGGATAGATCCGCTCATTGTGCTCGATCACGCGCGTTGCAAGGGAGAGGATCGGCATACTTGAACGGTAGTTTTTGGTGAGCGTATGGACCATCGCCTCTGGAAATTTTTGAGTAAAGGAGCCGATGATCGAGATATCAGCCCCATTAAATGCATAGATACTTTGGTCATAATCCCCCACGCAAAAAAGTGAAGGTGGGTCCATAGCATCGATAAGTGTACCTTGCAAGGCATTTGTATCTTGGTATTCATCGACGAGTACCTCTTTGTATCCAAGTTCTGTTTCAAAACACATCGCGCGAAAATGAAGGAGTAAGTCATTAAAATTGACAAAGCCATACTCCCCTTTGAGTCTCTCAAACTCATCAACGATATCTGCATAGATCATCGCAAAAAGCTCATGCTCAGGATATTTGCCGATCACCCAGGTCTCAAAATCTTCACTCAGTTCTGTGTTTTGATAAAAGGAGTACATATCATAGAGGTGATTGCCTCCATAAGGGCTTACTTCTGCTTCTATATGCATAAAAGAGCGTTTTTCATAGACGGAACGAAAGAGGGTTTTGAGTTCGCGTTGTTGTTTGAGCACCACGCGTTTGTCATGTTTTTTGAGCCAACGATAGCTCACTGCATGAAAGGTTCCCGCATCAATCTTGCCTGCGACCTCATTGCCAAAAAACGCAGCGACACGTTCCACCATCTCTGCTGCAGCTTTGTTGGTAAAGGTAAGAAGAAGGATCTCGTGTGCTTGTACACCCTGCCCGAGTAAATGCGCTATTCGCCCTACAATGGTAGAGGTTTTTCCCGTTCCTGCTGAGGCGATAATAAGGTTTTGTCTAGCTTGGGATGTAGCGGCAAGATATTGTTCTTCATTGAGACGCGAAAGTGGCAAAAAAACTCCTCTAAAATAAGAGTGTGATTATACAAAATCAAGCTTTCAATTCACTTTTTGGGCGAACATCTCCACTTCTCTCTCACTTTCACTATTGGCTCAAAAATCCAAACATCCATAGGGGCACTTTGTGTTTGTGAGTTGTAGTGTCCACATCTATAGCTAAATAGCTTTTTTCTATATCTTTTACTTGAGAAAAACTCTTCCCTTTTCCACCCACCTCAAATATAGTTTCATTTACAATAAAATCCCCAATATCACTGTAATATATCTCATGAAAAGAGTTCACAAAAAAAGTCTCTCTTATGGTACCTATATCTGTTTCAATTTTTTGGTCATTTGCTAGAGTATAAAGAATATTTGTATTTTGAAAATAGAGTTTTTCAGGTTTTTTGCTCTGTTTTGTACTCTTTTTTTTCAATGTTCTAAAGATCCCTGTCTTATCTAAAATATCAAGATAAGTATAAAGTGTAGGCTCACTTATGCCAAGCTCTTTTGCAAGAGAATCTATTTTGACACTAAAAGGCACTTTTGAAGATACAACTGCATAGATGAGTTTTTTAAAAGAGATAAGGTTTTCAAATTTTATTTTATTTGTAGATGGAATATCTTCATAGATTATTTTTTCTATTGAATTAAAAAGTTTACCATCAAAGCTACCATCTGTTTTGCTTGAAGTAAAAAAAGGATACGCTCCATTTTTGAGGTAGTTTTTGAACTCTTTATAGAGATTTGGATATTGAGTAGTGAGTTGAAAAGATATATCAGTATGATCTGTTAGTATTTTTTCAAAACTATATGATGGTAAGGCAAGGTTATGTTTTATCTCAAAATATTCTTTAAAACTTAGTGTTCGCAACTCTTTTGTGACTATTCTTCTGCTTAAATCATGACTTTGCATAAGTATATTTAGCATAGATGATCCACTGATTCGCAGAGTTAAGTCAGGATAAAAATCATAAAGATTTTTAACATGTGCAGCCCACTCTTTAAACATGTGCACTTCATCTATAACGACGATTCTTCCACCAAGCCTATAAAATTCCTCTACAATCTCAACTATTCCAAATGCAGCTATGCTAATATCATCTGCACTAAAATACAAGGCTTCATCGATTGTATATTGTGATAGATATTGCAGTAACAATGTAGTTTTACCCACACCCCTAGCCCCAATAAGTGCAATAAGCCTTTCATCACTATTTATAAAATCATACTCTTTTCTCATATAACCAATACTTTTAGTCATAGATACTAGTTTTCTTTGTTTTGCTTGGAGTTGCTCTATCATAATAAACCTTTAATCTATAAAGTATAGTTTATCATAATTAATATAAATGTTAAAGTACACTTTATATTTTTAAAAAGTTTTCACCCTCAGCAAACATCTCCACCTTTACATCCGCAGGTTTTGCAAAGTATGGCGAGGAGGTCACGATCATATCTACATCCAAAGCGGCATAGCTTTGGACATTCTCTTTTGTGATGCCACCTGTTGCTATTATCTTGATCTGTGGATTGTAATTACGAAGCGCTTGGGATGTCGATGCGAGATCTTCAAGGGAAAATTTATCAAGTTGCAAGGCATCTGCTCCCATTTTTGCAAACGCTAAAGCCTCACTTTGTGTTTTTGCCTCAATGACGAGCTTCTTTTCTGGGTTTTGTTTTTTTGCCTTTTGCACTGCTATTTCAAGCGCCTCTTGTGTTGGGAAAAAAGTGCGGTGGTGCCCAAAGATAAGAAGCGTTTCAGAGAGATTGATACGATGCGCAATACCTCCGCCTGCTCGCACAGCACTCAGTGCTATTTTTTTGAGATACGGGGGATTTTTGCGCGTTGTAGCTACGACGATATCAGGGTTTATCTCTTTTGCTTTTGTCACGAGTTCATGCGTATAGGTCGCGATCCCACAGCTATAATCAAGCAAGTTTTGCACACTCTTCCACGCTTGATGCAAGGCACTCGCCTCCCCTCGCACCTCCAAGAGTAACGCACCCTTTTTGATGAGGCTTTTGCTCTCTTGGCAAAAAACCACCTCTAGCCCAAGCAGACTACACATCCTCGCAGCCTCTGGCATCAAGGCGAGCACTAAGATCTCGCTTCGTGAGACAAAACGCATCACCCCTGTTTGTGTATCAAGTCCAAGCGCTTGGCTTGTAAGATCTCCATAGCCGATATCTTCTTGTATAATAGCTTCTAGCTCTGCATCACTTATGCGCATAACTTTCCTTTAGGCATGAATCATTGGGCTAAATGCTTTGGTACTTACACGCACCACCTGCCCTATTTCTAAGTTTTGAGCTTCTTCTTTGCTAATGACCACTTCAACAAGCTGTTGCCCTATGGAGATGATCGCGACAAAGATAAGATCTACTTTAGCAATATCCAAAAGCTCCCCCTCAAAAGAGAACTTTTGACTCCCACTTGTTTGCAATAACACCTCTTTGGGCGTGCCATCTTTGATTATTTCTCCTTTATTGAGCATCACCACACGCTGTGCTAGGCGGTAGATCTCACTTGGGTCATGGCTCACCATAATCGTAGTGGTTCCAAACTCTTTATGCAGAAGTAAGATCTCGTTTTGAAGCTTGGTGCGCATAGTAGGATCGAGTGCTGAGAGTGGTTCATCCATGAGTAAAAGGCGCGGCTCATTCATCATCGCGCGGCACAGACTTACCCTTTGTTTTTGCCCCCCACTGAGGGTGTTTGGCATTCTATTTTGCAGCTCCGTGAGTTCGGTGAGCTCGAGCAGTTTGTGTGCGAGTGTTTTGTTGTTGCACACAAACAAAAGGTTTTGCATCACACTCATATTTTCAAAAAGTGCATAGTCTTGAAACACAAAACCGATCCCGCGCTTTTGCACCGCTAAAGACTCTTTGCCACTCAGCCAGATCTGATCTGCTATTTTGATGGTTCCTTCTGCCTCTTCAAGCCCTGCTAAAATGCGCAAAAGTGTTGTTTTTCCACTTCCACTCTTACCCGCGAGGGCGACAAAATCACCCTCAGCGATGCTGAGATGGACACGCAGATCCATAGCCCCATCACTTCCGTGAAGTTTTTTATTTATATCTATCTCTATCATCTTAGATCCCAAACTTTTTATTTTGTTTGCCATTAAATATATACACACCAAGGAGCGTTAAGAAGCTCAGCACCACCATAATGGCACTATAGATATGCGCGTGGGTATAATCCATGATCTCAACCATCTCATAAATCGCAACCGAGGCGACTTTGGTCTCCCCTGGGATACTTCCACCCACCATCAGCACCACGCCAAACTCCCCTACCGTATGGGCAAAAGTGACAATAAGTGCGGTCATAAGTGCGGGCTTCATATTGGGAAGTGCCACACGAAAGAGCGTTATCAATTTGCTTTTTCCGCTGATATAACTCGCCTCAAGCATATTTTTGTTAATGCTCTCAAAACCCCCTTGAAGCGGTTGCACCATAAACGGCAAACTATAAAAACAGCTCGCCACCACAAGCCCTGTAAAGTTAAACACGAGCTTGATACCAAACTGCTCTTCAAAAAACGCCCCAATGGGTGAGTTGTAGGAGAGTGCCCATAAAATATAAAAGCCCAAAACCGAAGGGGGAAGCACTAAAGGTAAAGCAGTGACAGCCTCAAGTGGCGCTTTGAATTTTGAGCGGGTTTGTGAGAGATACCACGCCAAAGGCAAAGAGATAAAAAATAAAATGATCGTGGTGATAAGAGAGAGTTTAAACGATAAAATAAAAGGGGTAAACTCCAGATTTGCAAGTATCTCAAACATCACAGCACCTCCAAAATAGAGAGCTCACTCGCTTTGATGAGCACTGTGATCTCTTCACCCTCACGCAGATCCATACGAAGCGCTGAATCTTTGGTGATGATCGATTCTAAGCTCATATCTTCACACGCGAGTTTTACAGAGCTCAACAGCACACCATTTTCAAGCTCTATAATAGTCGCTTTGAGCATGTTACTATAACTCAAAACCCCCTCAAAATCTTTGGCAAGCCCAAGTGAAGTTGCTTTGGATGTAAGGATAACCTCACTCCCCACTTGTATGGAAGGATCTAGCTCTAAGCCCATCATCTTGAGTGTATACCCACCAAAAGCAAAACTCACAATGGTGAGGTTTTGCTCCGTTTGTATCTCTTTTACTTTTGCACGAATTTGATTCATTTTAGAAACTTTCTCTTTATATTTTTTAATATATAGAAGTATACATTTTTCATTCCATATACTCTAAATTGAATAATACCATTATGTTTTTAAAAATATAATGAATTTGTCTTTAAGTGGAATGAATATTCCTATTTCAAAAATGAAACAACTTTATCTAGCATTTTATCCTTTAAGCTATCAGTTTGTAGTTTTGCAAAAAACTCATCTGTCTCTTCACCTTTTTTTATTCTTCTTCTCTCTGCATCGACAATATTATATTTATCGTTGTAAAGTGTCTCAAAACTGCATATTACGATATTGTTTTCATTTAGTTCTTCTGATTCTATTTGAGATTTAAGTCTGATTTTCAAGTCTTTATCTTCCGTTATAAAATATACTTGTTTTTCATTTTTTAAATCTTCAATAATCATTTTGATAAATATCGGGTCGGCATAAGATGATGAGTCATCTGACATATCTTTTAAATCTAGTATATTGATGTGTTTTGAATCAACTAACTTTTCTATTCTGCGAAAAGCATCTCTTGCAGCTTTTGAGCTAGATTCTTCATCGCTTCTTTTTAAATTATAAATTTCTTCATATTGTTCTCTTGGCATTGTGATTTTGATATTATCGTAAGCGGTAAACGCATCAAAAAATCTATCCACAGCTTTATTTGATTCTGCCATAAAAATATTAGAATCGACATATAACTTTTTATCCTTTAGTTGTTCAAAAAGAAGATTGAAAAAATCATCCTCATAACTATTTTCAATGGCATTTTTTACCTCTTTGTCTTTTGTTCTTTTTATACGGTAAATTTTTCGTGCTATCATTACTAAATCTGTAAAATCCATGTTTAGTCCTCACTCATTATTTGAAAAAAACAACATTGCCCTGTGGCACTACAACTTTCGCTCCAGATTGTGATTTATAAGAGAAAGAACCATTTCCTTTAATAACACCTACTTTTGTTTTTTGCTCCATCCAATCGCCTTGAAAGCTCTCAGCATAAAAATATCTATTTCCAGTACCGCTTACTAAACCTTTTTGAGTAACTTTTCCTAAAAATGATTTTTCATCAAGTCTTTGCACCATTGTTCCGACAAAGATATAACATTGGTCTTCGTTTTGGTTCATATCTACAGTTGTAAACCATTTATCTTTAACTATCACATCACACTGATCTTCTATAACTTCATAAGCATTTTTAAAACTTTTTTCATCTTTAAAATAAAGGTCTTGGTTAAAAACATTATTGCTGTGTGACATTGATTTGATTAACTCATTAGGTTCAATATCCCACTGTTTTAGTTTGATTGCATGGTCTATATACATCCCTTTATACGGTTTATACTTTTTAGGACTACTAAAACCTGCATTTTTTAGCTCTATAATATTTTTGAGATCTTTTACACCATAATCTTTCCATGCTTTTATAACATCTAAATCTATATCTGCTTTTTTGATTTTTTCAACATCGTAAACGCTCACATTGGCATTTTTCCAATACTCAACATCCTTAGGATTATCTACACCTGCTTTTTTCCAAAGAGGCACATATGCTATATCTGTAACATCTTTCCACTCTTTGGCTTTTTTTGGATCATTTATCCCCATCTCTTTCCAGTCACTTATGTCATAGATACTAATACTCGCACTTTTCCAACCCTTTAATTCATTTGGAGACTTGATATTTGCTTTTTTTAAATATCTTAAATTGTCGCTATGTCCAATACCTGCTTCCTTCCATTTTTTAGCTTCTTGGGGCGTGTTGATACCATTAGCTTTATAATCACTAATAGCTTGACCGCCAATACCTGCATCATTCCATGACTTAAGTATGCTAGGTGTAATTCCTTGACTCGTATATTCTTGTATCCTATAAACAGACACCCCCAATTTTTCCCATTGCGATATTTCTTCATCAGATAGATTCTCTGCATATAGTGCTACACATCCAACTAATCCAGCTATTAATAATGTTGATACTATTTTTTTCATTTTTAGACTCCTAAGTAAACGATACATATATCGTTGATAGATTCTAGCGAAAAGAATATTATCGAATAATTAAATATATAGGTCGTTAGGAATAAATGTGAATAGTAGTGATGATTTAGAATCATTTAGCGAAGAGGTACTAGATACTGTCTCTAAAAATGTATTAAAGTACCGAAAAGAAAAAGGCTTGACTCAAATACATCTTGCACTAGAAATAGGTATGAGTGGTGGTGCTTACTTAGGTCGTGCAGAGATTAGAAAAGATAGTCATCATTTCAACATAAAACACCTTGCAAAAATATCTAAAATCCTCGACGTAGATATTTGTGATTTTTTTAAATCCTAAAGAATTTTTTTAATGCCCAAAACATAAGGGCTATTTCATAAATATTGAGAGCTATCATTTCAACTTATTTAAAATTTCTAGAGCCTCTATTTCAAACTTTGAAAATGCGAACCACTTTTTCCCTAAATCTTTAAGACTTGCTCCGATGTGATAGATCTCTTTTTGGTCAATGATCAGAAATCTATCGTGGGCATTTTTAAACTCTTGAAGCTCTATATTTTTATATTGAGAAGTATATTTTTGATAGTCAAGGCGAAGTTGTTTTGAAATTTTTTGAGTGTAAATTTTGAATTTAATGTGTGTATATTTGCTCAAAAGCGTAAAAACCGTATCGTCTATATAATTGTCTATCAATACAACTTCATTCTCTGCATTTCTTAACAAATCATTGATAAAAGCGTAGGCATCATAAACTTCTCCATTAAAAAATATTCCCTCATGAAGTTTTTTGGTTTTCTCTTCCAAGGCGCTTAAAATGATATCTATTGTCTCATCTGTACGAAATTGTTTTTGTTCTAATGAATCCAATCTTTGAAATATTAAAGCATTGTTTGAGATAAACTTTCTCATATCTACAAAAGCTCTCATTATGCTAATATGTACTTCAACGGCCATTTTACTCGTCAAAACAGATGATAAAGTTGCTACCCCTTGTTCAGTAAAGACCAATGGTAAACTTCCACCAAGATGCTGTTTTGAAGGTATCGCATTTTGCGATACCATAAGTTCCACCTCACTTTCTGAAAGTTGAAACATAAAATCAACTGGAAATCTATCTTTATTTCGCTTGACTTGTTCTCTTAATCTTATAGGCTTTACTCCATACAGTGCTGCCAAATCACGATCTAGCATCACTTGAAACCCACGGATAGTATGGATTTTATCTTGTAAGTTTTGTTTATCTATCGTTTCTAGCTCTTTCATTGTTCTAGTCCCAAATATTCATTTAGACTATCTTACTAAAACAATTCATTTTCATTTAAAAATATGACATTTTGCAATATATCTATTTTTGCTAGAACTTACTCCGATTTTTGACTTTACTCTACAATATATCCATACGCTACAAGGATCTCTTTGGCTTTTTGGCTCAAGATAAAATCATAAAACGCTTTTACCTCTGGGTTATTTGCACCGTTTTTCAGGATCACGATCCCTTGATTGATAGGTGTATAAAGAGTTGGATCAACCGATGCCCAATGAATACCCTCTTCATAATGCTTCATCGTGTCGCTATAAAGAGATGATTTTGCTATGAGCCCGATGTCTGCCGCTGTGACCGCGTAAGAGACCGTTTGAGAGATCGACTCGGCATAGACAAACTTTGGCTCTACACTCTCGTAGATCTTTGCCTTTTTCATCGCTTCGAGTGCGGCTTTGCCGTAAGGTGCGGTTTGTGGGTTTGCGATAGCGATTTTACCTATTGTATCCTCTGCTAAGAGTGCTATCCCCTTAGAGAAATCTCTTTTGTGAATACTCAAATATGCCAAAGCTCCCTGAGCATAGATCACAGGCTTTGTCACAGCTATTTTGTCATCATAGAGTGCTTGTGGATATTTCATATTCGCCGCCATAAAAAGAGTATAAGGCGCGCCATTTTTGATCTGAGCTGTGAGCTTCCCACTACTGCCAAGTGTCACACGTACATTTGTGTCAGGGTTTGTCTTTGCAAACTCTGCTTTGAGCTCATCCATCGCGTAGCTCACATTTGCCGCTACTGCGATATTTATTGTGCCCGCATAGAGCACACCATAACCTAAAACCATTGAAGCTAGTAATTTTTTTAGCATCATCTCAACCTTTATGTTTATTTATATATAACCATATACATTTTTTATTCTAGTCCTTAAAAAGTGTATTATAGTGTTATATTTTTAAAAATATATTGAAGTTACTCTATTTTGAGCAACTTTTTTTGCTCTTTATCATCTCAATCTCTCCAAAACTTCTAAAGCTTCTCTCTCAAACTTTGAAAATGCAAACCACTTTTTGCCAAGATCCTTCAAACTTGCCCCGATGTGATAGATCTGTGTGCTATCGAATATCAAAAATCTATCATGAGCTTTTTTAAATTCTAAAAGCTCTATATTTTGATATTGAACATTGTATTTTTGAAAGTCTAGCTTTAACTGTTTTGAAATATTCGCTGTATAAATTGTAACTTTGAGATTTGGATATTTACTAAAGAGTGTGAAAACCGTGTCATCTATATAGTTATCGATAAGCACCACTTCATTTTTTGCATTTTTTATCAAATCGTTTACAAAAGCATAAGCATCGTATATTTGCCCATCAAAAAAGATTCCCTCACTTGGTTGTTGTGTTTTATCTTCTAAAGCTTCAAATAATTTATCAAAATTTTTATCATGGAATAAGAGCCTTTGCTCAATTCTCTCGAATCGCTCATAAGTCACAATATTTTGTGTTATGAGCTGCCTCATACTTGCAAAAACTCTAATAATCGACACTGTTACTTCTGAAGCAACCTTGCTTTTTAGGATAGTTGCTAACATATAAATGCCTTGTTCAGTAAAGACTTTTGGATTTGTTCTTGTTTTAGCAAAGCTTGCGGTCGAAAATTTCGACCGCAAAACATCAAACTCACTATCGCTAAGCTCAAAATAAAAATCTTCCAAAAATTTATCTTGATTGTTTCTAACTGCTTCGTTGATTCGTTTTGTTTCTACATTGTAAAGTTCTGCCAAATCTCGATCAAGTATCACAGCAAGCCCACGTATAGTGTGGATTTTCTCTTGTAGAATTTGATTATCTGCTATTTGTAATTCATCTTTCATTTTAAGGTCCAAATATTTGTTTGAACCATGCTAACAAAACAATCCATTTTCATTAAAAAATATTGCATTTTGCAATTATTTTTTCTTTGTTCCCACGCTCTATTTTAAGCAACTCCACGAAATAAACGCCCAATAAAAAGGCTTGGGATGGAGATCTTTATCTACAACATGAGAGTGATAATACTCTCTTGTCTTTTTCTCCTCTGCATCACTCAATCCCCCAAGGCTCCAACTCACAGAAGCGACAAACTGCTCTTCGTTTTGGCTTTGAATACTTCCTTTTGTCTCGATATAATCTACTTTTGCCAAATACCCTTGCGTATAGAGAATGAGCGGAATATACCAATAATCAGGCTTGGTGATAATCTGCTTGCCGATATAATCAACGATCTCCATATCAACATAGCTCCCTCCCACTTTATAGGTGAGATAGCACGCTTTTTTGGCAATAGTGCTCATCTTTTCAAGTGCGTGGCTCATATCGCCCACCTCCATACTGCGTGATGCCACTACGATATCTACTTCTCCAAACCCACTCCAATCATCTTCCCAACCTATATGATGGGTGGTGATATTTTCTATCCCCTCTTGGCTCGCATAGGCTTCAAGCTCATCGAGCATCTTACGTGAAAAATCTATCGCTATGACGTGCTTTACTTTTTTGGCAAGGGGAATCGCCAAAGTTCCTGGTCCACATCCGATGTCTAGCACCACTTCATCGCCTGCGATATCCATCCCTGCTATAAAATCATCTACATAGCGTGAACGTTGCATCCGTGGAGCCATATCTTTGGACTTCGCATCCCAATCCTCGGCACTTTTTCCCTTAAATATGGTCTGTTTTTTGTGCTCTTTATACATAGAAGCAAAATCAAATCTCTCTAAAAACATCATCTATCCTTTTTAAAAATTTTATACGCTGAGATCAGCAAGATAACACCAAGCCCCACCTCAAGCATCACACTAGAGACAATACCCACCAAAAGTGAGCCAACAAAAGCCCCAATTATAGAACCAATCGCCATAAATACCAAAATATCTTTAAAAACATACACCTCTTGCAGACGTCTGTTTTTGTGGTATTTGTAGATCCCTATTAAGAGCGTTGGAAACGAGATCGCAAGGCTGAGCGTGCCTGCGAGCTTGATATCTACTCCATACAAAAGCACAATCACAGGAATCAGAAGCTCCCCACCTGCCACGCCCAAAAGGGAGCTTATCATCCCGATCCCAATGCCGAGGACAAAACCCAAGAGAACCTGCAACCACATCCCAAGATCCAAGCCCTGTTCAAAAGCAAAAAATACATGGCTCAAAAGCACAAAACTCAAAAAGACAAGGAGGATAAAGATAAGATTTTGAAGCCTTGCTTTGTTGATACGGCTCGCATAGTTCGCCCCCATCCACGCACCAAGAAGTGTGCCTGCTAAGAGATTGAGCACAATAGGGATCTCTGCGATAACCCGCTCATCCACTCCCCGAAATATAAGAGCAAAACTCACTGTCACAAGGGAGATAAGAAGGTTAATGATAATGGCATGAAGCGTATCGATGCGAAGCACACCCACCAAAAATGGCAAACGAAACTCCGCCCCACCAAGCCCTATAAGCCCACCAAGTGTGCCGATACCCGCACCGCCTAGTAAGCTTTTTGTTTTTATAAACCTCATCGCTAGATTCTCCTTTGTATTATTCATCTGTTTTTATCGCAAAAAAGGGTGGATACTCTTCAAAATCCTCAATTGTGTACGAAGCGATTAGCGCTTGTGCCTCTTTGGAGTTTAAAAATACAAGAAGCTTTTGCGCTTTGGTATATCTCTCTTGCGTTATTTTTGTTTTCTTTGCAATAGATGCAAGATAAGGTCGCATCAGCTTTGCATCTTCACTATAATATCCTTCTATCATAGGGTGACTATGCTTTTTTAAAAGAAACGGAATGACCCCAAAAAGGGTATAGCCCTCTTTGGCTACCACCTCTTTGAAAAAACCTCTTTTTTTCTCTAAAAAGATTGTATCGGGTGTAAAATTATAATGCTCTTTAAGTGCGTGAAAAACTTCAAAAGTTCCACCGCTCGGATGGATGATAAAAGGTGCTTTACTTTTTTGAATCTTTTGAAGTGCCTCAGCGAGTGTATCATCTGGCTTTATATGAGCAGGATTTGATGCTACCCCTACTATCATCTGTGCATTTCGCACCCATGGAGTAAGATGTTCAAACAAGCCATCGGCGACGAGATTGCTGATCGTATCGCTTGAGTGCATCGTGATAAAATCGACTTGATGCTCTCTTACATAACTATCGAGCTCTTTTTTGTTACCACTTACTACGACTTCACTCTTAATGCCATAGCGCTTTTCAAACACCTCAGCGACTCTCTCCCACATACCACTTGTCACCATACCGCCTATGACAGCGACTCGAAGCGGCTCCTCTTTTGCATGGACAAGCGTTGCCACACAAAAGAGAGCTATCAATATTTTTAGTAAAACAGTTTTCATTAGAACTTATACTCTAAAGATGCAAAGAACTCACGTCCTGCCATAGGATATGCATAATCATAACGAACAAGTTTGTCTGTAAGATTTTTTACACCTAGCTCTGCTGTAAGCTCTTGCATTGGGTTATACAATACTTTAAAATCATAGGTCGTAAAAGTTGGATTTATCACATAGCTTCCATCCATTTTATTCTCATACGCACCTTTTCTGAGTTTCATATTGCCATACAATGCAAAACCTGCTCCAAGTTCTTGGCGTGCGTAAGCAAACACTTGGTGTTTAGGTACATCGACTATCTTTGCATCTGTATCTTTTTTATTTTTGATATTGATATAGCTATAGTTTCCACCCACTTTTGTTGACTCAAAACTATATTCTGCTTCAAGCTCTATACCTCTGTGATCAAAAGTACCTACGTTTTGATTTTGATTGAGTGAAGTGTTTTGATCCCAAGGGCTACTTTGGATGGCATCTTTAACTCTTGTGTAATAGAGATTTATTCCTGTAGAGAGTCCAGCTGCCACTCTTGTGTATCCAAGCTCGTAGTGTGTAGCGATCTCATTCTCTAAATCAACATTAGGTACCGCAGTTCCAAGTCTACGTGAATATCTATCTTTCATAGAGGGCATATAGGTTTTTTGCGAAACACTCGCACGCACTTTGGATATAGCATCTATGGTGTAGATAAGTGCGGCTTGAGGGCTGAGTGCATCTTCGGATGTAAGAGAAAGCATATCAAGGTTGGCTGTATTGGTATCATAGATCTCTTGCCCTTTGCGTCTATCGTAGTTGATCCCTGCTAAAAGCTGTAACTTTGAAGTGATCGTGTACGTATCTTCTATTCCTAAAGAGATCGTGTAGTCTTTATAGCGTTCTGTTAAAGTATCTGAACCATCTGTCTTAGAAATATCATACCCATGATGCACATCTCTTTTATAATTTGCTGCAGCTTTTAAAAAGTTATTGCCAAGTTCTAGCCCATACTCTAAACGTGCTCCATAGCTATAATCATCATAGCGACTTTTAAATGCCCACTTTTTATCAAATGATGAAAATGTCGCATCATCATAACTATAGAGTGAGTTCTCACTCTTGTCATAATATGCGAGTGCTTTCATATAGCTTGTTTCAAAGTTCTTTTGCCCTGTGATTGAGATGGTCTCTTTATTCCAATAGGGCCAATCCCAATTCTTATCCTTAGCATAATCTGTATCTGTCACCGGTGGCTGCTGTTTTTTCCCTTTTTGGTTTGCATAGTTGATTGCTATTTCACTCATATCATCTGCTACATAGCCCACTTTGAGGCTTACTTTCTTGTCTTCATTTTGCGAACGTAATCTCTCTCCCTCGGGTTGTGAAGCGACTGCCTCAAAATCATCACTCATACGAAAATGATCTTGCTTGCTATACGATGCCCCAAGCTGTGCATAAAAGCCATCGAGCATTGTTCCCACATTTATACTTTCTATATGACGTGCCATCTGTGCATCACTATCAAGGACGAGTAAGCCTTTGATATTTCCCTCGAGCTCTTTTGTTGGTTTTTTTGAGATGATATTGACCACACCACCCATAGTATTTCCACCATAAGCCACCGAAGAGAAGCCTTTAGAAACATCGATCTGTGCGACATCACTCGTAAGAAAACGAGTATAATCGAAGTTGCCATCATAGGGCACATAGATAGGGATACCATCTATAAACACACCTATACGTTTTGCATCAAAGCCTCGGATGTAGAGTGTCCCCTCACCACGTCCACCTTGTACATCTTGATTGATACCACTCATATTATCAAGCGCTTCAGAGACGATCAAAGAGCTGTCACGTGCTATTACATCCGAAGATATACTCTGTTCTATCATATTGATGTCATCTGCCGTTTGTGTCTGTACACTTACCTTTCCTAATGTATAACTCCCATCTGCTATTGCAAGTGATGCTACTACCGATAAACCTAATAAACTTTTCTTCATTTTTTTCCTTTTTTTCTTTTTTTTCTTTGTTAATACAATATTATTTAGATCCTGAATCAAAACAAGCGAAGCGCTCACGAAGTGATGTTTCTTCAGGGTTCAGGATGACGAAGGTCCGTCACTCCGAACTTGATTCGGAGTCTACTTCGCTACCAAAATCACACTTGATGCTTTAAACATTGCATAAACTAGGTCGCCTTTTTTAATATTCAGATCTTCTACTGCATCATTGGTGATGACTGAACAGAGTGACTTGTCCCCCAAAGAGAGTTTTACTTCATCATTCACTGCACCTTTTATCACCTCTGTCACTGTTGCTTTTATATTATTTCTCGCTGTCGCTCTGAGTTTTTCTTTGCTCAATATCACAAACGACGATTTCACAAGCAAAGTCACCTCTTCGCCCACTCTTAAGCCTAAGCTCTCTTTAGAATCATTCGTGATATTTGCCGAGATCATCACATCATCACTCACTTTTACCACCACTTCACTCATCACACCGCCACTTTTCATCTCTACGATTGTTCCGTTTAATTCATTTCTTGCACTTGTTTTCATATCTTTATCCTTGTATTTTTGCTTTGATCTCTTGGCTAAATATCTTTAGCATTTTTCTTGTTTGCATCGCGTTTGCAGATGCCACTTTGAGTATTAAATGGAGATTTTTTATCTCACTTTTTATTTTTTGTATCTGTAGAACACATTCCTCCTTATCCCCTAAAATTGCGTTATCTAAAAAATTTTTGCCATCAAAAAAACTAAACCTTTGCTCAAGCAATGCTTCATAGTTTTCCTTTTTAAAAGTGGGTTGCATCTGTCTTGACTGCACCAAACGCATACATTTGATGAAATGATCTGTCACAGGCATAGCTTTTTCATAAGCACTTTGATAGCTCTCATCTACACAAAAGACACGCATCAGTACTATTTGTGGATACATACCTGCTACCTTTTTATAAACATCTTGTGCCTCCATACATTGCTCTAAAGTAGCACCTTGTGAGAACATCAAGCCATATCCATGCTTGGCTGCAAACTCAATCGTCTCTATGGTTGAAAACGTTGCGATATAAAAAGGGATCTTTTTTTGGAGTGGTTTTGGCTCTAAGAGTGGATAGCTAGAGAGTGTTTCATCGATCTTTTCTACACTCTCAAACATCTCTTGGCGAAGATTTTGCGGACTTTTTTCAAATAGCTCTACATCATAAGCAAAGCCACCCTTGGCAAAACCTGCATCTATGCGCCCAAAGGAGAGATTATCAAGCGTAGCTATCTCCTCTGCGAGTCGCATACTCTGATAAAAAGGTGCCAAAAATGCGGCACTTCCTATTCTGATACGCTTTGTTTTTGCCGCAAGCGTTGCCATCATAAGAGTAGGATTTGGTATCACACTAAAAGCATTAAAATGGTGCTCAGCAAACCACACCTCATCAAAGCCCAACTCTTCAGCATACACACCAAGTTCTATATCATTGGCTATTGTCGCATGGACTGGACCACCATAGTTTTCTGTGAGTAAAAAAATACCTAACTTCATGCGCTCAATAGACCAGATTTTATTTCATGCCAATGATGGCGTTTTATAGCATCCATATTGGTGCGACGATTTATCATACGAATAGAAAGTGGCTCTATCCAATTCCAAAACTCCTCTAAATGTTCACGAGGAAACGCTATCTCTTTGAGTGTTTTTTTATACATCGCAAGCCAGATCTCACGATCATTCTCATCTATTGGGATCTTAAAGTGGCGCATTCTAAGATGTGGCTCACCATGAACGGATGTAAAGACATCTCCACCGCCAAGTGCCTCAACAAAGAAGTCGGCACTTTTATCTATCACCATTTTAAGAGCCTCTGGATGTGCTGGAAAAAGCTTGCCCACTTTTGTTTTGAGCAAAAGTTCATGATGATGTGTCACCATCTCTCTTATTTTCATCTCACCAAGAGCTTTATAGATCTTGTTCGATGGAAACGGTACAGGTGGATAGATAATATCTATCATCGAATCGATCACACGAACCTCGTCACCACCAAAACGAAGTTTATTAGGTCTATTTTGCATCTGTTGCACTTGTGTAAATGAGTTGATCCTGCCACTTTGGCAACTACTATTTTGTGTACTGTTTTGCATTTTTTTCCTTTATTTAATGATGTGAACCCAAAAGCCACTTGTATCATCAATGATATTTGTTTGATTTGCTTGAAGTTCTTGGAGTATTTTGGGTAGGGCTTCGCGCTCAGGGCGTAGTTTGTTGGCAAAGCCTTTACGCCAATCAGGATTACGTTCTCGCATCGTCTGCACTATCTCTTCGCGCAGTTTCGCTGTACCAAAACCACCGCCGATATAAGCATGACCACCTTTTTTAAGGACACGATATATCTCTTGATAGGCTTTATTCCAGTCACTCCAAAAAGGGGAAGATCCTCTACTGATAACAAGGTCCATCGTATTATCATGAAGTGATAGTTGGTGGATATCACCAATCAAAAAGTCACTTCGTCGCATAATATTTTCCTCATGGGCATAATCCATAGAGAGCTCAATCATCTCCGGTGATTGGTCAAAAAAAGTGATATGCAGGTCTGAGAGTCTCGCAATTGCACGACCTAAAGCTCCTGTACCACAGCCTACATCCAAACAATGCCCCTTGGTTTTTTGTGTTTTTGCAACAATCTGCTCTGCAATAGTTGGGTAAATTGGTGCAAATACTTCACGCACTATTGCGTCAAAACCTTGTGGATCACTTGCCCCTGCTTGTTTTCTCATCGTCTGCATACCATCCTCCTTTTATTTAAAAAGACATACTCAGTTCTACCCCAAGAGTACGACCTCTATCAAAGTAATATCCAGTTGTATACTTCGTTGCATATTGATCATGTGAGATATTTCTTCCATATATTTTTGCAGTAGCGACATATTTGTCAAAGTTAAAATCTTTAGCAATATTTGCATCTATACGTATATAATCTCCCAAATCTGCATCCGAGAGACCCATTGGACTCATTGAACTTGTATAAGCACTTGCATGTTTTACTGAGAGATTAAAGCGATAATCATTATAGGTATGGGTAGCGAGTGCACTTATAATATTACGAGGAACAATTACAGCTACTTCATCACTTACATCAAATTTAGAAAAGTCTTGTGTCTCTTTACTTAGAATATGTGTCCACGAAAGCTTATATGTTGTACTGCTTGCTATTTTTCCTTTCACCGTCAACTCTAAGCCTTTCGTACGAGAATCTACTTGGGTGTAATAGTAGTACTCTGAACCATCAAGAATATAGGTATTGGATGTAGCTCTTTTTTCATTTTTAATATGAGTGTCAAAGTAGGTTACAAGTGAGTGAAAGTAAGGTGCAAATTTTGATTCTAAGGCGATCTCATAGCGTTGCTGTTTTTCAGCATCTAAAGAGCTTCCATCTTGTGTTTGCATAGTAAAATCACCAGAAACACCTTGATCTCCATAAAAGTAACGTGCACTTAGAGCATGTTGCTCATTCAAAGCATATATACCCCCAAGTGTTATAATCGATGCAGGAGCAAGTTCCACCCCATTATTTGCATTTGGCTTTGCAAGTGTTGGTGATTTAGCAGCTGTTGAATTTTCTATCGTTTTTTGATCCCATCTATATCCCGCATCTACAACAAGGTCTCCACTTAAAAGAGTCTGTTCAACTGATGCAGAAGCCCCTTTAATAGAAGTGTCATATTTAATATATGGATTAAAAAGATCTGATCCTACACCCTCAGCATTAATATACTGAGCTCCAAGTTGCACTTTTGTATCACCAAAACGAGCATTGTGACGCAAGCTATATGTTTGCGTTTTCTCTTCATAGTCTCGAGTAGAATTTGCACTAGGATTTGAAAAATCTTCGTTATGCTCATTTTGTTGATATTTACTTTGTGCTACAGAAAAAAGTGTTACGTGATTTTCACTCCATAGCATACTTCCATCAAGAGAAAAAAGCGTTGTCTTAAGTGGATCGTAATACCATTTGGCATCATCTAAAGTACCATCTTGCTTTACACCTCTTTGCATCTCTAAACGACCACTATCTTTATAAGCCATAAAATTCAGTGAAAAACCACCGTTGCTTATTCCACCGTTAAGCATTCCAGATTCGCCATCACTCCCATCAAACCATGTATCCTTACTTTTTCTCTCAAAACGTGAGAGCATAGCTCCCATATAACCATTCCAAGAGCTCGTATCCCCAAAGCGCGTTCCCACGTAAAGATTCTGCCCATTAGCACCTGGTTGACTCACAGCTTCTTCATAAAATGCACTTAAAATACCCTCCGTCTTTTTAGGCTGCTTTGTACGAACAATGACATACGCTATATTGACACCAGCACCACTATTGGATGCTCCTACATTGATTGATGGTGCTATAGAGAGTGCTGTTGCACTTCGCACAATTTGGATCTCTTCAATAGCTATCATTGGGATTTTATAGAGAATACGGCTTGTAGAGGGAGGTAAGATCGCTCCATCTATGATATAAGTAATATTCCCACTTCCACGCATATTCAAACTAAAAGGACTACGACGTCCGTGATATGTAAGGTCCATCCCTGTAGCTTTGTTTAAAAGATCAAATATATCTTTTGGTTGTTGTGCTTTGATCTCCTCTTGTGTAATTACCTCAGTTGCAAACTTTGCACTTTTTTCAATTTTATACATGTTCGTTGGACTTTGTAAAGCAATATCATCTCTTTGATAGACTCCTGATTCACTTACACTTACCTCATCTAAAGAGTGTGTTTGTGCAAGTAGTTCATGACTCAAAAGTAAGAGACTCAACACTCCACTTAGCTGTAATTTTTTTCTCATCTATTTTCCTTTTTTTGATTTAAATCTTTAAAAAACACCTTCTCAAATCTTTGCTTTTCAGCTTCAAGTGAAACTTCTAAAAGATCTGGATAAAAGCTATGTATCAGCCATCTGATCCCCATGAGCCTCATAAATGAGGGTGGTCTTGTGATGTAGTTAAAAGGCTCAGATGGCACGAGGTAAACCTTGTCTTTACGTACAGCACGAAGATGTTTGAAATGTGGATTTTGTTTTATGCTCTCTACAAAGAGTGGCTCCATTGCCACAATCACATCAGGGTCTGCCATCACAACACTCTCCATAGAGATCTTTTCCATCCCATAGTTTGAACTCATCTCACAATCAAGGGCATTTTTGGCTCCGCTATAATCAAAAGGCTCAAGGTGAAACGAACCCCTACATTCACTAAAGAGTCCATCTACACCTTGTGAAAAGTAGTATCTCACAGGCTTTTTTTGTGCAAGTTTGTCTTGAAGTGAGTCTATTAAAGAGAGAGTTTCTTGGGTGTAGTCTATGAGTTCCTCTGCTCTTTTTGTGTTGCCAGTGAGTTGACCGTAGAGTGTAAACTGACTTATGAGGTCTTTAATAGAGTCATTACGCACCATGAGCACTGGGATACCTAGCTTTGCTAGCTTATAGACTATCTTCTCAGCACCATTCATACGCCCCCACATAATGATCACATCAGGTTTTGACTCGGCAAGTATTTCAAAGTTTGGTCGTTGTCCTTGTCCAAAGAAGCCACCTGCTACAGGTTTATCATACGCCTCACCCACGTAAGCTTTTTGCTTTGCAGACCATGGAAAATTGATCGCAGCAATAATGCTTGGATCAAAAGCCAAGAGACTCATAGTGAGTGGTGGTGATGCTGCATAGATCTTTGTGATCGACTCTGGAATTTCTACATCCCTTCCATAATCATCTGTGATGATTCTTGCTTCAAGTCCCAACACCAACAATGCAAATGCTAAAAATAAAATTCTCATTCTTTTTCCTTTTGTATTTTGAAATATATAACGCTATATAAATTTTTTGGTGCTACCTAAATAGAGGTACACACCTTTTATGCGTGTCATGGGTGATGATCTCAGCTTTTATCCCATAGACATTCTCTATCATCTCACTATGAATCACCTCCTCTGGTGTCCCGTTTGCTATGATTTTGCCCTCATGCATCACCACTACACGACTCGATACAAGGAGTGCGTGATCAGGATAGTGTGTCGTCTTTAAAAAGGTATAGCCCTCACCTGCCAAGGAATTTATCAGCTCTAAAAGGCGAATCTGATTTCCATAATCAAGCCCATTGACAGGCTCATCCATAATAAAGACATTGACCTCCTGAGCGATGGCGCGCGCTAAGAGTACGAGCTGTTTTTGCCCACCACTGAGTTGACCAAAGGGGCGCTCTTTGAGTTCACTTATGCCAACACGTTCAAGTGCCAAAGATGCGATCTCATAGTCTTTTTTTGAGGGAGAAGCAAAAAAACCAAGCTTAGATATACGCCCCATCACCACCATCTCAAGCACTGAATAGTTAAATGGCACGTTGTGGTATTGTGGAATATATGCGATATGACTTGCTATCTCTTTATGGGAATACTCTTGCAAGCTTCTCCCCTGGATCTTTATCTTGTCCTCCGCGTCGAGTAGCTTTAAGACAAGACGGATCAGGGTACTTTTCCCACATCCATTGGGTCCTAAAAGAGAGATCACCTCCCCTTTATGAAGATCAAAATCGATCCCCTTTAAGACCTTGTGTTTTTTGTATGCAAAGTGCAGATCTTGCACTTCTATCATAGGTGTTAGTTCCATGCTGCCCTCGCATTTTTAAGTACTAGTATAAAGATAGGGATTCCTATGAGTGATGTGAGTATCCCTATAGGGATCTCAACACTCAGTGCAAGCCGTGACACTGCATCAGCAGCAAGCAAAAAAGCACCGCCAACAATAGCACTCAGTGGGATCAAAAGCTTATGAGATGGTCCTATCGCCATACGGATAATATGGGGAATAATAAGTCCTACCCAGCCGATAATTCCAGCCATCACAACAGCAAGTGAGCTTGCAAGTGTGGCTAAGATGATCGCTATGATACGGATGAGCTTCACATTGACACCAAGTGCTTTTGCCTCTTCATCACCAAGACTTAAGAGATCAAAATATTTACTCATAAAGATCATGCCAGCGATACTTAAAACTATTGGGATACCTACTAAAAGCACCTCATCTAACTGTGCCATCGAGAGTGAACCCATGAGCCAATACACGATTGCGGGCAACGTGCTGTAAGGATCTGCTACATACTTTACGATAGAGAGCAATGCAGTAAATAAAGACCCACTAATAACTCCACCAAGGACAAGCATCACAGTTGAGCGAGAGTTTGTCACCATAGAGCCAACAAATACAGCAAAACCTACGGCAATAAATCCAAAACAAAACGCCATTATTTGCACCACAAACCAGTTTTCACTCAAAAGCATTCCACACGCCGCACCAAATGATGCCCCACCAAGTACCCCTAAAATTCCAGGGGAGACAAGAGGATTGACAAACATCGCTTGAAAGACAGCCCCGCTTGTAGCCAGTGCCGCACCGATAAGAATCGCTAAAAGAATACGTGGCAAACGGATCTCAGCAATAATATTGTGTATGAGTTCTATATTATATGCTTCATCTACAGGTGTATCAAAAAGAAGATATTTGATATACGCTCCAAATGTTTCTAGTGTGATTGGGTATTGTCCCCACAAAAGTGAGAACAAAGCAAAGAGGCTTAGCAGAAGCACTCCCCCAACAATATATCTACCCTCTTTAGCTTGCATCATCTCGCCTTAGTACTTGAGAGTTGCACTAAAAAATGCCATTCTTGGTGCACCTGTTTGGTATGTACTTGATGTTGTTGACGCTGCTAAGACATTATCTGGAGTATTGATCGTTGCGATATACTCTTCATCTGTTAGATTACTTACAGTTGCACGGAATAGCGTACTTGTGGAACCTAAGAACCCTTTTGCCTTATATGAGACATCAAGATCTACGAGAGTAAAAGCATCTACCTTTTGTGTGTTTTCTACATCCCCATAGCGGCTTGATGTGTAACGCACACTTGGGCTGAGGGTCCACTTGTCTATGTAGTAAGAAAGCGCTCCTTTTGCCATCACTTTTGGTGCATCAGGAAGTTGGTTGCCTTTGATTCCACTCGTAGCACTTGGACTAGTTGCAAAATCTTGATCAAATGAATAGTGGTTATATGAGAGTCCCATCATAAACTCCAGATCTTCACGAAGCGCACCATAAGCAGAAAACTCAGCACCACATCCGAGTGCATCACCAAGGTTTGCGGGGTAGCTTACATCCAAAGCTCTATCATAAATATTTGCTTGCTTATTACTTACAAAAGAGACAAAAAGGCTTGGATGTAGCGTCACACCACCTACAGTTGTTTTATAGCCTAGATCGATATTATCAGAGGTTTCAAGTTCTAGATCATTCCAAAGTTGCTGGAGTGTGACCCCTTTGCCTTTAAAAGTAGCATAGTTACTTGTATATGTCGGGTAAAGGTTAACATCAAAACCATACGAACGTGAATAGTCAAGATAGATAGAACTCACATCATCAAGATTATATGCCATATAGAGTGATGGCAGCCATGTTTTAAATGTTTTTGCATCGACACTCCCCCATGGATCAAGAGTGGATGTAGCAATCGCCGTGTCATAGTCAAGACTTGTCGTGTTGTCTGTCAAATAGTTTTTGATTGAACTGAGTTCAAAGTTTTGGTATTGCAAACCAAAAGAATAGACAAAATCACTCATTTTGCCACTAAGTTCAAGAAATGGTGCTTGCAAAATATGATGATTGACATCTGCGAGTGATGCATACTTTTTAAAAAAGAGATCACCTGAGGCATTCACACCATACATACGTCTATCTGTTGGTGGTCCAGGAGGGAGTTGTTTGTGGTACCAATACCCAGCTTTTGCCTCAAATGCTTCACCAAAACTATGCTCGTATGCAACTACAGCACCGTAGAGATCGTGATCCATCTGCCAATTTACAACCCCTTGTTTTGCAGGAGTCGCATCAAATTTTGAGAAGAAGATCTCCCCCTCATCTTGTTTATAGTATGGCTTAAAAGTGATCGTATCGCTCGATGTTGGCTTATAGAGAATATCTGCAAAGATATTTGTGGTTAGAAAATCCTGTCTATTCCAATCATAATAATCTACATCATTTGCACTTGTTGGTTTTGTCGTGGCATAGTCTTTGTTAAAAAATTGCCCCAAATTCTTTGTTTCAGCATACGTCAAAGAGTTGTAGTTATGATTTTCACTGCTATTTCGAATCGCATAAAGGTGTGCTTCAAACTGATCATTTGGTTCATAAGAGAGTCCTATCATTCCATTGACACGCTTGAGATCCCCCTCTCCTTTATATTTATCATTAGAGAGAACAGAAAAAGATCCAAAAGCTGAGAAATCACCTATTTTACCAGTATCAAAACGCAAAAATGTTCTCTTAAAATTCTCAGATCCAAAAGATTGAGATATGATAGCTCCGGCCTCTTTTTTAGCAGAGAGAACATTGAGATCAACTTTTCCAATAAGACTAGAAAAACCTAGGTTCTTCTCAACAGGCAAATACCCTTTGAGCAGATCGATTGAGGCGATATTTTCCATATCGAGCATATGTTTTCCACCTCCTGGATTAGATGAGAGTGGCATACCATTGATCATATATACACCACCAGGTCCTGACTGGCTCTTTCCACGGATACGAATAGGATCGTGAAAAGATGGCTCGTTAGAACCCACTGTATCTACAGGTGTGAAGTTTACTGATGGTGAGAACGCTATCACTGTGTATGGATTCATATTTGCATGACTCGAGAGTGTTGCGATACTTTTGGATGTAAAGCGCTCTTTATTTTCTGCCTTTGAAAGGTTTGCATCTGCCATAAAAAGTGGACTATCATCTATGATCTCAGAATCCACAACGATTCTTTCTATACTGATTGGGTTTGCCATCAAAGTCGCTGTTGCAACAAGTGAGAGCACTATACTTTTTTTACACATTTTATTTTTCTCCTAATATTTGTTGAATAGACTTCTTGTAAAACTCATAAACGAGATTCCGTGTCAAGCACGGAATGACTTAGTGTGCAAGACTTCGTCACCCTGAACTCGATTCAGGGTCTAGGTTTTACAAGAAGTCTCATATCTTCTTCACTGAGTTCTACATCCAAAAAGAGCTTGTAAAACTTTTTGATTTGCTCTAATAGATCAGTTTTGTAATGCTCTGGATAAAACTTGCTCGCAAGCCACTCTATCCCTACAATACGCATAAACGAAGGTGGCCTATCAAGCCAATGAAAAGGGGTATTGGGTACCAAAAATACCTTTTTATTTTTGACCGCTTTTAAATGTTTCCAAAGCGGATTTGTCTCAATCGCTTTATATACCATCGCATTTTGTGCAATAATTACCTCAGGGTCATAGCCCAAAAGTGTCTCAAAGGTGATACGCTCTAAGCCTCTTAGATTGCTCTGAATACATCTATGTACATTCTCACCCCCTGCATAGTTGAGTGCTTCTACATGAAACGAATCACTACACTCTGTCGCCAAGCCATCATTCCCCTCAGCGTAGTAGTATCGCACCGCTTTGAGTGGTGCAACAAGCTCTTTAATAAAGCTCATGCGCTCTTGTGTATAGCTGCTCAAAAGCGCACCACGCTCGCTCTCGCCTATTGCCTCGGCAACCTTTAAAATAGATGGTGCCATCGATTCTATTTCGCGAAAAGGTAAAGTGATGCTTGGGATCTGTGTTCTTGCTATCTCTTGAGAAACTTTAGTGCTCAAATAGTCATCTTCCCAAACCAAAATAAGATCAGGTGCGTATTTTAAGATGCTCTCAACATTCATCCCTTGCCCTGAACCGTGAAAAGAGCCAATAACTGGCAGATCTAGAAAACTTTTTTTTAAAAACTTTTCATTTGCGTTATTATTAAGATTGTGCGCGCTAAAATTAAGCCCGACCATCTTTTGTGGATTAATTGCATACAAAAGATAGTTCATCGGTGGCGATGAGCCAAAGATCTTTTGTGGATTCTCATTTATCACTTTTGAGTGTAAAGAAAGACTCAGAACTAATAAAAAAGAAGCGAGTGTTTTTCGTAACATTGTGTTTTCCTTAGGAGTGTTTGAGTGAGAATGCGATCGGAATCTTGAGCTGCATCTCTTTTGGAAGTTTTGGATATTCACCACTTAAACCAAGTACAGTTTCAAGGGCTTTAGAGTCTAATGAAGTACTCCCGCTTTTTTGTTCGATAGAAGCACTCTTGACACGTCCGTCTCGTGTCAAGGTAAATGCAACATAAACTACACCCTCTATTTTCAATCGTCTTGCCATTGATGGATAGATCAGAGAATTTTGAATCATAAATCTTATTTGCCCTAGTGTAGTAGGGTCTATTTGGGGAGAATTTTGCTTTGGTGTAGCCTGTTGCACCGCTTTTGTTACAGTTTTTTCTTGTTTGGGAGCACGAGAAATTTCTTGTATTTCTTCAACAGGAGCCACTTCATTAGACTTCTGAGGCGCGAACGCCTCAGCAGGTGGCACGATCTCTTTTTTTTGTACCGTCTGCTGAGGGGTTGTTTGCTTTTTTTGCACGACTTCTTTTTTGATCTCTTTTTTTACTTTCGTTTCTTGTTTTTTCACCTCTTTTTTTGGCACGCTTTTTTTCACAGGCTGTGGTATTGGCTCTTGTTTTGCCACCACGTAGCTAGAGAGTGAAAGTGCCATCCTGCTCTCTTGGATCTTTGGAGTTTCATTCTCTTGAGCCATCAAGAGCGTCGCAGCAACAAGTGTAGAGTGGATACCCACAGAGAGTAAAAATGGTGTTGCATTTCTAAGTCGCTCTTTCAACATAGATTCTCCTTTATATTTCTAAATATATAATGATATCCAAGGCTTTACATATTGTATTCTATTCACAAAATATGTATTATTTACATTTATTCGCAAAAGATTACAAAAGCTCTCAAAAACGTTATATTTTTTAAAACATAATGAAATTGTATAGAATTATGCTTAAACTTTTATTTAATAGTGTTGTAAAGAGTTAACAGATTTTTTATATCTCTTTTCTAAAAAATTAAACGACAATATATTGAACACTTTTTTCGCCTATTTAAACTAACATTTTATGTGTCGTTTGTTTAGTACATGTCAAATGGAAGTTGAATAGGAATGAATAAATAACATATATGCTATAATACATCACTACATAAAGGAGTATTTATGCATAGATTAAATTTAACAATAGACGAAGCACTCTATGAACAAGTAAGAGCGGTAAGTTTTATTGAAAAAAAATCAATTTCTCAAATGATTCGAGAAAGCCTTAGTGAATATATTGCAAAAAATGCTAAAACAAAACAACAAGCTGATTTGATCCTTGAAGCTGATGATGAAAAAGAGATATTATCAATATTAGCAAATGATAAATTTACTTCAAATGATGATTTTAAAAGTAAATTTAACTTATGAAAATATCATATTCTAAAACATTTGAAAAAAAGTTTGCAAAATATGAAAGAAAGCTTCAAGAAAAGATATTTGATGCAATTGAAAGCTTACCAGATGGGGATGTTAAAAGATTAACAGGCAATGACATACCTCCAATTTATAGGATAAGAGTTTCAAAATATAGAATACTATTTTACATGAATGAAGAAGAGATACAAATACTAAAAGTTGATAGCAGAGGTGACGTTTACAAGTAATAAAATAGGCCGCTAAGGCAACGAATAAAAAATATTAATTCGAGACAAAATATTGAAGATCTACAACTCCAAAAAAACTCCTAAATAACTCTCTAAGCAAACCCTCACCACACTTTAGATACAATCGCGAAATTATTTTAGAACTATTTAAGGTTGAACATATGTCAAAGAGCTATGAAGCACAAGAAGTAGAGAACCATTTTTATAAGATCTGGGAAGAGAGAAAATATTTTGAGGTTGAGGGCAATAAGGCGATTCAACAAGAGGGGAAAAACTTCTCTATCATGATGCCACCACCAAACGTCACGGGGCGTTTGCACATCGGGCACGCACTTACATTCACACTTCAAGATATAATCACTCGCTACAAACGTATGGATGGCTACAAGACACTTTGGCAACCAGGAACAGACCACGCAGGGATCGCAACACAAAACGTCGTAGAGAAACAGCTTCTCGCTGAGGGAACGACCAAAGAGGAGATCGGGCGTGAGAAGTTTTTAGAGCGTGCATGGGCTTGGAAAGCAGAATCTGCAGGGATCATGACAGATCAGCTTCGCAAGATGGGTGTTTCTCCTGCTTGGGAGCGTGAACGTTTTACAATGGATGATGGACTACAAAAGTCGGTCAAAGAGGCATTTGTTCATCTCTACAACCAAGGGCTTATCGTACGTGGCAACTATATGGTCAACTGGTGTACACACGATGGAGCACTCTCTGATATCGAAGTAGAACACGAAGATCACGACGGAAAGTTCTATCATATCAAATACCCTTTTGCTGATGGCAGCGGACACCTTGAGGTAGCAACCACAAGACCTGAGACCTATTTTGGGGATACGGCAGTGATGGTACATCCAGAAGATGCACGCTACCAACAATATTTAGGCAAAAAGATCCGTCTTCCACTCCTTGATCGTGAAGTGAGTATCATCGCTGATGAGCACGTGGATATGGAGTTTGGTACAGGTGTAGTAAAAGTTACTCCGGCACATGACCAAAACGACTACGAGGTTGGAAAACGCCACGATCTTGAATTCATCACTGTATTTGACGAGAAAGGGATACTCAACGAATATGCAGGTGAATTTGCAGGACTAGAGCGTCTTGAGGCGCGTGATGTTATTGTAAAACGTCTGCAAGAGGAAGGGTTTATCGTCAAGATCGAAGATCACAAACACCAAGTAGGACACTGCTATAGATGTAAAAATATCGTCGAGCCATATATCTCAAAACAGTGGTTCGTGCGTAGCGAAGTGGCGAAAAAATCTATCGAGAAGACCAATGCGGGTGAGGCACAGTTCTTCCCACCACACTGGATCAACTCGTACAACTCTTGGATGGGAGATCTTCGTGATTGGTGTATCTCTCGTCAGCTTTGGTGGGGGCATCAGATCCCTGTCTTTTATTGTGGGGACTGTGACCATGAGTGGGCGAGCCTCAAAGATGAGGAGCACGAATGTCCAAAATGTGCGAGCAAAAATATCGCTCAAGATCCGGATGTGCTTGATACCTGGTTCTCTTCGGCACTTTGGCCATTCTCAACACTTGGTTGGGGTAACGGCGATGTAGAGATGGACAAACTCTTTACATCCCAAGATATGAAAGACTTTTATCCAAATTCCCTTCTTATTACGGGCTTTGATATCCTCTTTTTCTGGGTTGCGCGTATGATGATGATGGGTGAGAGCTTTATTGGCGAGCTTCCATTTAACCATATCTACCTCCACGCTCTTGTACGTGATGAACATGGAGACAAAATGAGTAAATCAAAAGGCAACGTGATCGATCCACTTGATATGGTCAATAAATACAGTGCCGACATCTTACGTTTTACTCTTGCAATCTCAGCAGCTCAAGGGCGTGACATTCGCATGAGTGAAGAGAAGCTCGAACTCAACCGTAACTTTACCAACAAGATCTACAATGCAGCAAAATATCTACAGATGAATGTAGAGACCTTCCCAGATATGGATGGTTTTTGTATGGATACACAGCTTGGTAAGTATATGGTATCACGTCTCAATATTGCGACAAAAGAGGTGCGCGCTCACCTTGATGAGTATCGCTTTAATGATGCGGCGACCGTACTGTATCGCTTCTTGTGGAATGAGTTTTGTGACTGGGGAATAGAGCTGAGCAAAGCGGACAAAGCCTCTGTTGTAGAGCTTGGAGCTATCTTTAAAGAGGCGATGAAACTCTTACATCCGTTCATGCCATTTATCACGGAGTATCTCTACCACGAGCTCAGCGGTACGACGCTTGAAGATGCTGATTCTATTATGATCAAGCAGTTCCCGACCAAGACCAAAAAACGTGAAAAAGAGGAGCGTAAGTTTGCTATCATCATGGATGCTATCGTCTCTATTCGCCGTGCAAAAGTACTCGTAGATCTCGCCAACCAAAAGATAGAAAAAGCGTATGTGAAGATCGATGGTCTCAGCCAAGAAGATCAAGAGTTGATGCGCCCTTACATCAGTAGACTTGCAAAAGTTGAGGATGTAGCCTTTACTGAGACAAAAATTGACAATAGTGTCAGTGACATTGCAGATATGTGTGAGACTTTTATCCCGACTGAGAGTATTGATCTCGCACCTATTATCACAAAACTCAGCAAACAGGATGAAAAACTTCAAAAAGAGATCGATAAACTCAGCGGTATGCTTAACAATGAAAGATTTGTAGCAAATGCTCCTGAGGATGTCTTAGCCAAAAACCGTGAAGCACTCGCAGATGCACAAGCAAAACAAGAAAAAGTAAAAGAGCAGCTTAGCGCACTCCAATAAACCTTCAACAATCCCCTTAAAAGCGAAATCTCTTTTCGCTTTTAATATAAAAATAAACTACCATTTTTCCTCTACGAAAAACTCTACCATTACTGATAATTTTTGTAATTTTATTGTTACCTAAATGACATAAAATTTTATTTTCATTTTGATGATTTAATAGTAATTTTTATCATCACTTTTTAATAATGGTTCTCAAAACATAATAAAATCTTATATTATGTTATACTGTTAAAAATCATTGTTATTTAATCAATAGTATTTCTAGTATAAGAAATGCAGATGAATGTAGATATTCTACAAGGAGGATATCATGTGTAACTCCAACAGTCAATGTAGAGCCATGCGAAGTGCTATGGCTTATATGCCCCTCCAAGAGCATGAAGAGCAACTTATGCGATGCCATAACTGTGTGCTCAATGAAAACCCAAAAGTAAGTGAAAGAGTCCAGTACAAAACAGACTTTCATGTAAGAATCTCTTATGTCAAAAAATACAACGCAAGTATTCAACAGATGAGAGCAGAGGGCTAAAAACGAAGCATGATTCTCATGCTTCTACCATATCTATCGCCTTGTCTGTAAGATAATAGGTCTCTATCCCATCATCATGCAGATTCATACACTCTCCTAGACATCCAGCATCAAAAAGCACTTGTATCGCTTCTTGTACCACTTCGAGTCTGAGTCCTAAATACTCCGCGATATCATCGCTATCATAGACATTGTAGTTCTCTTCATCACTTAGGTTGTAAATAGCTTTCATCACACTTTTAATAATACCTGTCATTTCATCTCCTTTAGGCACTTTTTTCACTCACTTTACAGCTCCAACATGTCAGCTGATCACTACAACTCACACAAGCAGGAGCGATCTCACCAACTGTGTCATACAAGAACTTTTTCCAAAGCTTCTCTTTTGGCTTTTGCTTTGCAAGGCTAGGAAAGTTTTTCTTCATAAATGCACCCATCTGTGTACGGCTTCTAAAGCCGAGGTCTTCATAAAGATGATTCATCTCTAAAGATACTCGCGCCACATGAGGTGCTAAAATATACTCGGCATGACCATTGATAGCATGCTCGGCTAAAAGCGTGCGGATTTTTTCATACATCCCAAGGTATTCTTCTCTCATAGATCTATCTCCTGCATTTTTCCCATAGTGATCTCGGCGATCTCCCTCCCAAAAGCAAAGCACTCTTCTAGCTCTTGGGATGTAGGGATAAGTTTTACTTTCAAAGGGGACACAGGGAGGCGAAACTTGAGCCAGCGCATCCTATCATGGAGCATCTCAGGTGCCTCACCCGTCCAGCCATACGAACCAAAAGCCGCCCCAACCTTTGAACGATTTTCTAAGTACGCCATACACGAGAGCAGATCCCAAGCTGGCTTGACGGCGTCTCCATTGATAGTGGGTGAGCCTACAATGATCGCATCAGATTCTTCGAGCAGGTCTATCATATTTTGCTCATCAAGTGAGGAGAGATCATACATACTTGCCACGATCCCCTCAACACTATCAGCCCCTTGTGTGACACGTTTTGCCATCGCTTGGGTATTGTCATAACTTGACATATAAAAGACACTCAGCATCTTTTGCCCAAAGAGGTGTTTACGAAATTTTGCTTCACTGCTCCATGTAGAGTATTGTTCGAGATAATAGCGTGGATTTGTACGAAGTATAGGTCCGTGTAAAGGTGCAATAAGTGAAATATCAAGCTTCTCATAGAGTTTGAGTGCTTCTAAGACATACTGCTTGAAGGGGCGCATAATATGCTCATAGTAATATTTAAAAGCATACGAAAAATCCCCAACCACATCATCAAAAAGGCGCTCATCGTAGTAGTGGCTTCCAAATACATCCCCACTAAAGAGGATCTTCTCTTCATGCAAATAAGAGCTCATCGTATCGGGCCAGTGCAGATAAGGGGTGCTTAAAAACTCTATGGTTTTATCCCCTAAAGAGATCTTTTTACCGGTCGATGCCACCTCAAACTCTATCTCAGTTTTGACAAGACCTTTGAGCATCATCACTGCACGGTTGGAGATGATGAGCTTTGCTTTGGGTGCACGTTGCATCAGTTCTACAAGTGCTCCAGAGTGATCTGGCTCTAAGTGGTGTAATACAATATAGCGGATCTCATCATAGCTACATCGTGATTCGAGACGACGAAAAAAGTCTGTGCTAAACTCTTTTTTGACCGTATCCATTACAGCCACACCCTCACTACCGCGAATAAGATAACTATTATAAGAGCTACCGTTAGCTGTTTTCATAATAATATCAAAGGTGCGAATCTGTGGGTCAAAAGCCCCAATAAAACTGACATCTTTTGCTACATCTATTGCTTGTTTTTCCATAGCAAGAGTTGTGCATAATCTGTTCTCAATCGCTTTAGCTATCTTACTTCATAAAATAAGCAGAGATAATCATATACGTCACTCAAATAAAACAGCTGTTGTCTCGTTCGTTTAAGTACCTCATTAATCCTTGATTATCCTCCTTAACTTTTGAATGAGCGAAACAAACTTTTAATAACAGATCTTGGGCTTAGCAAACAACAAGCTATTTTCTATATAATGCTTCACAAATAGTTATAAAAACAAGGAGATAAGACTATGGCAAATTTTTTTGCATTTGTATTTTTCGGTTCAATTATTGGACTAATTGTTGGTATGTTTAAGCCAAAGACGGTTATTAGGTGGAAAGAGGAAGCTTCTCGAAAAGATGTTTTAAAAATATATCTTTCTTTAATATTGGTAAGTTTAGTTGCAATAGGTATTTTTGCACCAAAAGTTGAAAATAAAAATGATACAAAGGAAGAGATATCAACAATTACTACAGATAAACAGCCTACAGTCAATGAAGATTTTGAAAAAGACAAACAAGAAGTTTTAAAATTGCTAAATATGTCTTATCATGATTTGTTTCAAGTTGAAAAAGATTTTTCATATTTCCAAAAAAATATAGATAGTGATATTTATACAGCTATTTCAAGTGCAAAAAGAAATGAACCAAAAGTAATGGAATTAACTTACAAATCCTATCCAGATGATTTTGAAGATGATAGAACAGAAGAAACTGTTGAAAAATATATAGAGGCACTACATAATTCAAATTTATTTTTACAAATGGCATACAATAATTTTCTTGATTATGTAGACAATAAAAAGCCTACACTAGTTGTAAAAATAAAAGAAAATACACAATACTATCAAGCTTCAAAAATGCAAGCTATATCACAAGCAGTTATGATTGGAGAAAAGTACAAGTTAGCTTATGATGAGATGACAGAAACTTGGAGAGAAAAGAAATTTATTGAAGAAGACAGCAAGAAACTTCAAGCAAAACAAAATAATCTTAAGCAGACAAAACCATTTATAGATATGAAAGATTTCGATTCAAACACACCTAATTATATTATTGCTGGTTTTATTACTACTTGGCAATACAACGATTTTGGAGGAATGGTGCAATATACACAAAAAAGTTGGAGAGATAGAGAAAATTCGCCTGCTGGATTTCTAAAAAATACTTTTGAATATAAAACACTACTAGATGCAAAAATTGAAAATCTGGAAAAAAGAACAGATGATTTTTATGTAGCAACTATCTCAATCAAATATCTAAATAGTTTCAACAATAAAGAGGCTATAGTCAAAATAACACCAACGATTATTAAAGAAGATGGAAAATTTGGATTTAATCCAATTTCAGCGATCAGAGAACAATAAAATTTTATATCGCTAGTATTTCAATAGAAATAAGTTTTCCTTAGGATAACTTATTTCTTAACTAAACTTTAATTTTCCAACTAAATTACAGCAAGTCAAAAAAAATCATATACACCTTGAAATAATAATACACTCGGCATAATTACGGGATGAGAAACTATCCTACAAATAAAAAGGCTACTATTGAAAGCAAAACCTAAAAAAAGTGCCAAACCCGCACCGCGCGCACCACAAAGAAAAGCAGCTCCAAAAAAAACACAAAAAGATGTCGCTCCTAAAAATGAGGTCAAAGAGATGTTTATGAGCTGGTTTAAAAAGCACAAACAAGTGGGGCAGATCATGACAAAACAACAAGTTGTCCAAGAGATCATCAAAAAACTTGATGCAAAACAAAACGATGCGTTAGAAGATGCGATGAAAGAGCTTGTTGAAAGTGGTATTTTAGAGGTGCAAGAAGATGGGGTAACGCTCGTACTCACAGCCAAAGGTGTGGAGAGACTTTCATTAAATTTATGATCTGTGCTACTTCACCTCATAAAATAAGCAGAGATAATCATATACGTCACTCAAATAAAAGCGGCGGTTATCTCGCTCGCTAAAGTGCCCTACCCAGCCCTTATCGCCACGCATCACCTCTTTGGCTGGATGGACAAACTCTTGATAAGGAATCTTGAGCTTGAATGCTCCACTGGCATCTATCGCAGCGATCACAGCATCAAAGAGCGCGTCTAAACTCTCTTCATCCCCTTTGAGATACAAGGTGGCATCTTTTTTGTACATCCGAAAGATATTGTAGATCTCCTGTGCCTCAGGGTCTTTTTGTTTTATATGCATTAATTTTCCTTCACTCCTACGACATAAGCATAGATGATATACGAGGATGTTTGCAAAAACGCTTGGACCCTTGTGTCATAAAAGGCTCCTATGGGGCTAAATCCCAAGCCATTTTTTTGGGCATAGACTGCCATGTGATGGGTGAATGCACCCGCCCCTGTCAATCTATTTGGGCTAAACTCTTTGGATGTAATAAATACTGTCAGTGCCGCTTTTTGGACAAAATTCTGTTCCACCAACAAAGAGACTATCTGCTTTGTAAAATCACCCTCTCTGAGAAGACACCCGTTTTTATAAAGACCTGCTCTTAGCTTTTGCATGGGAGCTACGATCGCATAGCACTCAAGCCCTGTGGGTGGTGTACAAAGTTTTAAAAGCATCTCTATGAGTATCTTTTGCTCCACGGCACCCTCGACAAAACGACGTGCAGATCTTCTTTGGAGCATCGTAGAAGCATCTAGCTCTATCGACTTGTAGCTCAATGCTTTGATCGGGGCTTGTTGTTTGATACTCTCACGTATAGAGGTTTCAAGTGCGCTATAGTTAGTCGGGCTTACATAGATCAGCTCTTTACTCGAGCGCTCCACTTTTTTCGCTGTGTCTTGTTTGCCTATCCCCACACAGGCACACACAAACTCATCTTTGCCAAATCCAAAACTCTTTTGTAGAAGTGTTGGATCTTTGAGAGTAAAATGTTGCATCTTTTGCTTTTTGAGCATCGCTGCGGCATCAAGAGCAGCGATCTGATGCCCAAGATCAAGGTAACAATAGCGAAATGCCCTTTTTTGATATTTCCACGCACTTCGAAAAGGTACAAGCGACAAAAAGAACAAAAAACCGACAAACTTGGACTCCAATCCGACAAAGCACTCAAACCCATCTTTGTCTATCTCCTCTAAGAGCACAATCTCTTTATTCCACGGATCTACATGATAGATTCCACTAAGCACCCCTTTTATACCTCGTATTTGCACATAAAGTTCAATGGGATGGAGATTACCCGCTGAGGGTGTGTTTAACCTTTGATAAGGTGTTAATTCGATCATTGTCTCGAAGGTGACACGGCGACTCATCTCTATGGGTGCGAGCGCATCAAGCGTATCATAACGATAGCGAAACAAAAAAGAGGGATAACGTTTGCCAAGTGAGGGCTGAGATGCATACTCAATATAGCCTACACTTTTGGCTACATCCAAAGGTGTAAGGGATGTAGATTTATAAAAATCTTGCATTCTTGTTTCTTGTACTAGCCCATCCAGTTTTCATATGTATGCCCTTTTTTCTTCTGAGAAAAAAGCTCCTCGATCGCTGCTATACATTTATCATAATCTACTTCATCGACTATTTCACCCACTAGCTCTTTATAGACCACTACACCCTCTGTATCTATTAAAAAAACAGCACGGGCGAGTCTATCTTTAAGCTTTCCATCTTCTATAATAAGACCATATTTTTTACCAAAGGCTCTTTGCTCATCTACAACAAGTTCTGCGTTTTGTATCGCTTCTTCTTTTGCGTATCCTGCGACAAACTCTCTGTCATCGGTAGTGATCATGATCGTTTGGAGCTTTGGATATTTTGATACAAGCTCATTGAATTTTTTTGCCCCCAAAGAGCACACTTCTGTCTTGAGCGAAGGGATAGCGATAAGAAGTTGCGCTTTTGGTGCTATCATCCCTATGACGTTTTGACTTCCATCGAGCTTAGTGATTCTTGCTGCAGGTGCTTCTGCTCCCACTGCTACATTTTTGCCTTTGAGTTTTGTGACTGTTCCATGGACTGTGATCTGCATTTTTACCTCACTTTTTTATCCTTTATCAGTGCAAATATC
>JAVETX010000082.1:0-3492 GCA_034005845.1 Sulfurimonas sp.
GAGAGTTGGTATTTTGTTGTATCAAGCTCTAAAAGCTCTTCAACTGCCTCTTTGTCTAAGCCTTCAATAGGGCAAGAATCTATCCCAAGTACTGCTGCCATATTCATCATATTTGCCGCAGCTATATAGGTTTGACGTGCTGTCCACGCGTAGATATTTGCATCAGAACTGAGCGTTTCTTTGAGATGATCTGCATAGAGATCAAGATAAAAATCAAGTTTGTCTTGAGGCATCTCACGACGCTGAAATCTCTGCTTTGGCACGCCACTTTGAGGTTTGACATTTTCTATGCCAGCGAGGATCACCACTACGTGCGAAGCGGATGTGATCTGCACTTGATCCCAACAAAGTGGGCGCAGTTTTGCTTTGAGCTCTTCATTGGTAATCACCAAAAACTTCCACGCTTCCATCCCAAATGAGGAAGGAGCCTTGCGCCCTGCTTCTAAAATTGTTCGGATGTTCTCATGTGAGATCTTTTGTGTTTCATCAAAGATCTTACATGCGTGTCTAAAATCTAATGCTTCTTGAAATGTTTTTGTCATTTTTTTCTCCTGTTTATGTTGTTTGAGATCCTGAATCAAGTTCAGGATGACGTGCTCTTCGTCATTGCAGACGCACTCTTAGTCATTGCAGACGCACTTCTCGTCATTGCAGACGCACTTCTCGTCGTTGCGGACGCACTCTTCGTCATTGCGGACTTGATCCGCAATCTTTGTCTTCAAAAAAGTCCCAATTCAAAAAAAGATTATATACTTTCAAACTTATTTCAAACACAAAGATTTTTATGGAAAATTTTGCCCTAATATTGAGCGCTCTTGCAATCGGATATATCTTACAAAAGTCCCAGGCTTTTCCCAAAGAAGCGCCTCTTATCCTTAACCAGTTTATCCTCTATATCTCCCTGCCTGCTATGGCGCTTTTACAGATTCCGCGTCTTAGCTTTTCTTTAGAGACACTCATCCCTATTCTTGTGGCTTGGGCTGTTATGGGGCTTTCTGCTTTGCTTATCTTTTCTCTGAGCAGATATTTTGCCTTTGATAAAAAGCTCACAGGTGCCTTGTTACTTGTAGGTGTGCTTGGAAACACCTCTTTTTTGGGTATCCCTATCATCCAAGCCTATTTTGGAGCAAACGCTCTAGGCTATGTTTTGATGTACGATCAGCTGGGTACCTTTATCGCACTCTCAACCTATGGAACCTTTGTCGCGGTCTATTACTCGGGAACAAGCAAGGTCGATGTAAGATCCATTGGCAAAAAGATCATCACCTTTCCCCCTTTTCTCACACTCCTCCTTGCCTTGTGCTTTATCGGCTCAGAGTTTCCCCCACTCTTGTTGAGTGTTCTTGAATCTTTTGCCGCAACGATCGTACCACTCGCCCTTGTCTCAGTAGGCTTACAGCTTCAATTTAGCCTCCCACGCGAAGATATCAAACCCTTTGTGCTTGCACTAACAACGACACTTGTATTTGCCCCACTCGTAGCGTTTACGCTCTTTTATATTTTTGGAACAAAACACCTCTCTTGGGATGTAGCGATCATGGAAGCGAGTATGGGACCAATGATAACCGCGGGAGTTTTGGCTTCATTATGGGGACTTGCACCAAGGCTTAGTGCCTCAGTGGTCGGGTATGGAACCCTTATCTCCTTTGCTACGACCTATGTTGTCTATAAGTTTCTCGCTTAGCCTATGCTATACTTCAAATAAAAAAAAGTGATCTCTAATGTTATGTTATTGTAAAAGCAAAAAAGAGTTTTCTGAGTGTTGCGAGCCCTTTCTCGCGCACGCAAAAAAACCCTCTACATCCCAAGAGTTGATGCGTAGTCGTTATAGTGCTTATGTGCTAGGTGATGGCAAATATCTCGTCGAGACAACGACCCAAGAGAATCGCTATGAAAACGATATCACCTTGATAGAAGAGTACTCCAGAAGTGTTACATGGCTCTCGTTAGAGATCGTCTCTTTTGCTGAGGATATAGTGGAGTTCAAAGCCTATTATCGTGATACAGAGGGTGTGGCGATGCAACACGAAAAAAGCTTTTTTGTCAAAGAGGATGGGCTGTGGCTTTACAAAGAGGGAATTATCTACAACTCCAAGATAGAGCGTAACATCCCATGCCCTTGTGGCAGTGGCAAAAAATATAAAAAGTGTTGCGCTTAAATAACGATATTGATATTAATTATTAGTTTAATCATAATTTAAGCGCCACCTCTTTATAATAACGACTATCAAAAGCAATTTCATTTTAGAGGACACTTATGGAAGATATAAAACTGATCGTTGATTACGGAACACTAGGAGTACTCCTCTTTATGAGCACCCTTGTTGTAGGCTATGCCCTAGAGCGTTTCATGTTTTTCAAAACACTCAATATCAAGCAGTATGAAACAAAAAATGCACTTGAAAGAGCGGCGACAAAAAATCTCACAGCCATCTCACTTGTAGGTTCAAATGCTCCTTATGTTGGGCTTTTAGGAACTGTTGGGGGCATTATGGTGGTGTTTTATGAGATCGGTATGAGTGGTGGAGCACTTGATACATCCCAAGTGATCGTAGGGCTCGCACTCGCACTCAAAGTAACAGCAGCAGGGCTTATAGTAGCGATACCATCGACTATTATCTATGGTGGATTTTTAAGAAAAGTAGATTTGGCAATGAGTGAGTTTGAAGATGCGATCGCTTAAGCGCGTAGAGGGGATCAATGTCGTTCCTCTCATCGATATTATGTTGGTACTCTTGGCAATCGTGCTCACGATATCATCATTTATCGCTCTTGGAAAACTCGAAATAGCACTGCCAAAAGAGAGTGTGGCACAAACCAAGTTAGAGCCAAAACGCTTTGATATCTCTATCTCTAAGGATAAAAAATTCTTTATCAATGAAAAAGAGGTAGCACGCACGGCTCTCACAGAGGAGCTTAAAAAAGTAACAAAAGAGGATCTCGTAGCAATTAGTGCGGATAAAAACTCAGACTATGAGGATTTTGTCTTTGTAATAGATATCTTAAAAACCCAAGAGATCGAAAAGATCTCTATGGTTGTTCAAAAATAGATTCCAAATCAAGTTTGGTGAAATAAAAAAGGGGAAAATATGAAAAAAACAGTATTAAGTATCAGTGTAGCAACATTGCTTGCAAGCACACTTTGGGCAGAGGATGTAAAACTTCCTACAATTCATGTAGTAGGAGCAAGTGAAGATCTACTCTCTCACATCCCAGGCTCATCGACAGTTATTACACAAGAGACACTCGAAGAGACAAAACCCCTCTCACTCCAAGATGCTTTGAAAAAGACATCAGGTATCCACGCAGTTGAGACTGATGGATATGGGTTTTATCCACGTATCACTATCCGCGGAATTGGTTCAGATATGAGTAAAAAAGTGCTCTTACTCGAAGATGGAGCACCCATCGCTCTTGGGCCATACACAGATCCTGCAGCGTATTACCATCCACCTGTAGAGAGAATGGAGCGTATAGATCGGAAGAGCGTCG
>JAVETX010000083.1:0-3421 GCA_034005845.1 Sulfurimonas sp.
TAGTTAACATCTAATAACGATCATAAATCGCTAAGGATGGTGACCTTCCTACAGAGGACTTTCACCTCATTAGTTCATGCCCATGCTGGGCGTACACAAGTAGCTCAAGAACGCGCCATAAATGGCGCTGGACAGCCTCAGTCGGCGCATGCTTCGCATTTTATGCGCCGATTGTGTCTGCCCCTTAGCTCTGCGTTATACGGCACCGAAATAGTGCTCGTTTTCGACCATAAGCGAACACAAGGCTAACTCTGAATTAATTCAACCATCAGAAAGCAAAGGAATTTTAGAATGCACCTACACAATGTTCATATTAAAAACATAAAGCAAGCTAATGAAAACGATAGATTAGCTATATTTGTCGGTGCAGGTATATCAAAAAGCTCTGATACTGATTACATAAGTTTGCCTTCGTGGAGTGATCTAATAACTGAACTAAAGTCAGATTTGGCGATAACTGAAGAGCTAGATTATTTAAAACTAGCTCAACTATATTATCTTGAGTTTGGAGAGCAGACATACAACCAAACATTGAAGAAATATTTTCCTGAAGACATCACCCCATCGAGTTTACATCGCACGATTTTGAAGGTAAGCCCCCGCATAGTAATAACTACGAACTGGGACTGCATCATTGAAAATGCAATAGAGCAGGAAGGCTATTTATACGATAAAATATGCACGGACAAGGACTTAGTCAGTTCAACTAGTCCGAATAAATTTATTAAAATCCATGGTGATTTCAAAAATCACAATATAGTGTTCAAAGAAGATGACTACCTAAATTATTCAAGAAATTTCCCGCTAATAGAAAACTACATCAAGTCTATATTTTCAACACATACAGTTCTTTTTTTAGGGTATTCCTATAACGACATCAACCTTAAACACATACTGAAATGGATACAAAGTCATTCCAGTTCTGCTCCTCCGATGTATTTGGTAAATTTCAAAACAGACAAGCCTCAAGAAAGATACTTGAAAAATCATGGGATCACCACATTAGTGCTAGATAGCGAAAGCTATTCTATTGATGAAATTCCGCATTTAGAGAAAAGGTCAGCGCTAACTCAATCTTTTTTAACATCTATCATTCAAGATGATAGAGCAGTAGACCTAGACGATGAGCAGGAAGTTATCAGTTTCATATACGAGCGTATAAAACACTTAAAACAGCTAAATTCAATAACTCATAATCAAATACGGGGAGCGATAACAAACTGTGGGTTTCGTTACGATGACGATGGCTTAAGTATATTAGAGTTATTCAAGCCTCAAGGCGTCCTGACTACGGACTACAGCGAGACCACCAGGGCGCTTCACGAAAAATTCTTGGAGATTCTATCTCGTATAGACTTGTTTCGTGAAGATGAAAAAGAGAAGTTTTATCTAAGAAATTCAAAACTTACGGACATCCTTTCTATCTTGGCTCTAGCTAATATCAAAGGTGTCGTTTTACCCAATGATCATGATCGCGGAAAAATCATGTACTTTGTTAACGAGAAAATCGATTCAGCTCAAGACTTAGAAAAGCAAGATCGAGAACATATCTCTTTTTCAGCATGTGAATGCAAAAGTAATGATTTTATAAAATCTTTGTCATCAGAATCTTATGAGAACTATAAATATGGCAAGTACGAATTAGCATTTAAGAAAAACTCTGAACTGATTCTAGCCTGTAAAAGACATCGAATATATTCGATCCTATTGATAGCGCTATTTAACAAAAACTCGATTTTATGGATGCTCAAGTACTCTTTGTCGATAGAACAGACAAGCGAGTTTGAAAAGGAAGTGGAAGTAGAGCTTCAAGATGAATTTTTTAAATTTCCAAGATCTGAGATAAAAAAGAATCAAGCCCTGTATGATTTTTTGTCCCTGCACTCTGTTCATCAGCAAGCAAATGAGTGCACAAAAAAATTACTTGATCTCACCAAAGCCGTTGAAAGTATAAAAACTGGAGGAATAAGTTTTAACAGCAATGCAGATGAACCAACCTCTACACATATAAACCTATTAATGTTCACATTGAAAAATCACATAATGATTGATCAGTACGCACCATACAAAGCGGCTATGAGAGACTTCGTTAAGATTTCTATACTCCGTCAATCAGTAAAAGAAAGAGTAAAACTCAATCAATATGAGTTTTACTCTGCCATCCAATTCTACTCATCAAAAGAACTTCAATCGGAGCTTAGCGTATTTTTTAAAAAAGAAGACTCTACTCAACTTCGTCTATATGCTAGTGATGAGTGTTCCGAATGGGTTGTTTTTACTGTTTTGCCAAACTTAACAGATCGATTAATACAAGATCAAAGTTTATTCAATAGCCATGAAACTAATTTTGAAAACAGCGTGCGATTACTTGCATTTGTCGATTTGAGCGAGACTCATATTTCAAAAGTTATGAGTGAGTTTTCCCGATTAATTACTAGTAATTCAACAACTATTGGAACTTATGAGGCAATAAACGAATTTTTAGCACACCAACATAATTTATTTGAGCGAGAGATCGAAACTGACGTTTTGATAAAGATATTAAACACAGTAATCGACAAAATCACTTCCCAAACAGCCCATGGTTGGGATCAGCATGCGATACTCAATGGATCTATAAATAATTTATACGGTTATATTGGGGTAGTAAAAGGTGAATACACTGATGAGGACAGAGTCCGCCGACTGGTGTCTGAACTTGAAACCTACAAACCAGAAGAGCAGCGTAGGTTTTCAAAATCTTTGCTTTACAGCATCTTTAACATCTCGAACGCTGATGTTCGAAATATTATTAAGGAATTCATTGAGCGCGTCATTTCCCAACCCAAAACGAAAGGCATAGATGATTGGGAATTTGAACTTTGGTCAGTCGCAGTGGGTTTTAAAGATTTTGAGAATGAAGCTGTTGCGAAGCTAGATGAATATTTGGAACAGTTTCGTGATGGAAAAACGTTTTCATCACAGCTATATTCACTCAAGAGCTTAACTCAATATTTAGTAGATAAGAAAGAAATTGACGCGATAGAAGAGTTAAACAAAGAGTTAGGTGATTTAATAGAACAGTATAAGAGTCGTCCAAAATTTTCATCAATTTGAGTATGCGTAGAAACAGAAAAGTAGTTAAAAATTAGATCCTCGCCGTAGTCTAGGTTCGGACAGAAGGAGAAGGGTTAAAATGCCGTATAATAAGCTGATAAGGCCTGACTAACCCCGACACTTTTTATGGTAAAAAGATGAACAACCATAAGCCCGTCTTATTCATGAGAGCTCTCAAAGTGACTCATTTTCGGCAGCTTGATGATCCTCTAACCGTTTTCGGGCTGGGGGGTACGATTTTCGGTAGTGTATTTACTTTGTCAGCGTAAAAACAGAAAGGTTTTGTGCCTGTTTTCAGCTCTTTCACAGCTTTTCTTATCATTTA
>JAVETX010000055.1:0-14071 GCA_034005845.1 Sulfurimonas sp.
AGAGCGTCAAACTGATAAAGATTTCTTAATGCCAGTTGAAGATGTATTCTCAATCTCTGGACGTGGTACTGTTGTAACAGGTCGTATTGAGCGTGGTACAGTTAAAGTTGGTGAAGAGATCGAGATCGTTGGTATCCGTGACACACAAAAAACTACTGTAACAGGTGTTGAGATGTTCCGTAAAGAAATGGAGCAAGGTGAAGCTGGTGATAACTGTGGTATCCTTTTACGTGGTATTGCTAAAGATGATGTTGAGCGTGGTCAAGTACTTTGTAAGCCAGGTACAATTACTCCACATACAAAATTCTCAGCTGAGATCTATGTACTAAGTAAAGATGAGGGTGGTCGTCATACTCCATTCTTCAATGGTTACCGTCCACAATTCTATGTACGTACTACAGACGTTACAGGTGCGATCACTTTACCAGAAGGTACTGAGATGGTTATGCCAGGTGATAACGTAAGTATTACTGCTGAGTTAATTCATCCAATTGCTATGGAAAAAGGTACTAAGTTCGCAATCCGTGAGGGTGGTAGAACTGTTGGTGCTGGTGTTGTAGCTGAGATTCTTGCGTAATTTGGGTTTTCCCAAATTACCAAATAAGGTTTAATAATGCGTGAAACTATACACCTAGGATGTGAGAAGTGTACTCGTCGTAACTATCACACTAGTAAAAATAAAAAAACTCATACTGAAAAATTTTCAGTAAAGAAATATTGTAAATTTTGTCGTGAGCACACTGTTCACAAAGAGATGAAATTATAATATTTTAGTTTAAACTAAGTCTCTGACTTAGTTTTTTTTAGGCGAATAGCTCCAATGGTAGAGCGCCGGATTCCAAATCCGATGGCTGGGGGTTCGAGTCCCTCTTCGCCTGCCACATCAATTATTAATACTACTTCAGAGTATTATTAATAATTAATGTAGTGTAGGAAAAGAGATAATGAAATTAAGTTCACATATAAGAAATGCAAAAGCAGAGTTAAGCAAAGTAATCTTTCCTACTAAGGGACAAGTAAAACAAGCTTACATCGCTGTAGTTATAGTTGTAGCTGTTATAGCTGCTTTTTTAGCTTTAGTTGACTTGATGATGTCTTCTATTATGTCAGCAATCTTAGGTTAAGGAGTAAAAATGGCACACAAATGGTACTCTATTCAGACCTATGGAAATGAAAGAACAGTTCGTTTAGCAATATTGAATATGATCGAAGAGATGGGTCTTCAAGAAGCGATTACTGAGGTTATCGTTCCTACAGAGGATGTGATCGAAGTAAAAGAGGGAAAGAAAAAAGTTTCAGAGAGATCACTTTACTCTGGCTACGTTTTTGCTAAGATAGATCTCAATACAGAGATTCAACATCTTATCCAGTCACTCCCAAAAGTATCTGGATTTATTGGTGAAGGAAATACTCCTACACCACTAAGTGACCATGATATTAGTGTAATCTTAGACCGTGTTAACAATCGTGCAGCACCAAAACCAAAAGTATTTTTTGATAATGGTGAGATGGTTCGTATTATAGATGGACCATTTGCTAACTTTACTGCAACTGTGGATGAGTATGACTTAGAACATGGAACACTCAAACTAAATGTATCGATATTTGGTAGAGCAACTCCAGTGGATATTTCATACACGCAAGTTGAAAAAATAATTTAAATCTAAAAAGGAAAAAAAATGGCAAAAAAAGTTTCTGGTTACATCAAACTACAAATTCAAGCCGGCGCAGCTAATCCAGCACCACCGGTAGGACCTGCTTTAGGACAACGTGGTGTGAACATCATGGAATTCTGTAAAGCTTTCAATGAAAAAACAAAAGATAAAATGGGATTCAAAGTACCAGTGATCATCACTGTTTACTCTGATAAAAGTTTCTCTTTTATTACAAAACAACCACCAGCATCTGCACTTATCATGAAAGCAGCTGGACTGAAAAAAGGGACTGATAATCCTTTAAAAAACAAAGTTGGTAAAATTACTCGTGCACAACTTATGGAAATTGTTGAGCAAAAGATTCAAGATTTAAATACTGATGACAAAGAAGTAGCTACGAAAACAATCGCTGGTTCTGCTCGTTCAATCGGTGTAGAGATCGTAGATTAATAACAAAATAAATCACGAACCACAGTGATATAAAAAAAGTGTGGAAGAATTTATAGGAGAATTTGAGAATGAGCAAAAGATATAAACAACTAATCGAAAAAATTGATACGACGAAGTCGTACACAGTAGCAGAAGCTTCTGAAACTATTAAAGATTTAAAAAGTGCAAAGTTTGATGAGACTGTAGAAGTAGCATTAAACTTAAATGTTGATCCAAGACATGCAGACCAAATGGTTCGTGGTGCTATCGTATTACCACATGGTACTGGAAAAACTGTACGTGTTGCAGTATTTGCAAAAGGCGCTAAAGCTGATGAGGCAAAAGCTGCTGGAGCTGATATCGTTGGAACTGACGATTTAGTAGCACAAATTAAAGAGGGCGTATTCAACTTCGATGTAGTTGTTGCTGCACCTGATTGTATGGGACTTGTTGGTCAAATTGGTCGTATTTTAGGGCCAAAAGGTCTTATGCCAAACCCTAAAACTGGAACTGTTACACCAGATGTTGCAACTGCGGTTAAAAACGTTAAAGGTGGTCAAGTAGCATTCCGTGTTGATAAAAAAGGGAACATCCACGCTGGAATTGGAAAAGTAAGCTTTGATTCACAAAAAATTGCTGAAAACCTAGCTTCTTTCGTAAAAGCTATCAACAAACAAAAACCTGCATCTGCTAAAGGTCGTTATATTAAAAATGGAGCACTCTCTCTTACTATGAGTCCAGCTCTTAAGCTTGATATCATCGAACTTGCTGATATGAAATAATTGATATCTCGCTTATGCGAGATATTGGTGATTTAGTCGTGCTTTAGGCCTAAAGCACCTCTAAGTTACTGGTAATAACTTTGGTAACTGCATTTTATGGACTGAAGATAATAGGGGCGAAAGCTTAATTTCCCTATTTGAAGTGTTGTCTGGAAAGGAGATATTCTATGACAAAAACACAAAAAGCTGAAATTATTGAAGTACTTTCTAGTGAATTCAAAGAAGCGCAGAGTGTAATCTTTTGTGATTATAAAGGATTAACAGTTTCTGAGCTAGAGGGTTTAAGAAAAGCTGCTCGTGCAAAAGAAGCAAAAGTTCAAGTTGTTAAAAATACTTTAGCAACAATTGCGCTTTCTAATGCTGAGCTCACTGGTTTAGAGATCAAAGATACTAATATTTTAGTATGGGGTGCAGATTCTGTTGCTACATCTAAAGTTGTGTCTGATTTCGCGAAAGATAATGATAAGTTTGTAATCAAGTCTGCTTACGTAGATCGTGAAGTAGCTGATGCTGCTAAAGTTGAAGCATTTGCTAAACTTCCTGGTCGTGAAGAGTTACTTGCAATGCTTGCTGCTACTTGGATGGCACCAATCACAAACTTTACAATTGGACTCGACGCTTTAAGACAAAAGCGTGAAGAAGAAGCTTAAGTCTAAACTTAAAGCTAACAATGATGAGAGATCATCTTAAAATAATTAAAATAGGAGCTTAACATGGCTGTAACTAAAGAAGATGTATTAGAGTTTATTTCAGGACTTTCTGTTCTAGAATTAGCTGAACTTGTAAAAGAGTTTGAAGAAAAATTTGGTGTATCTGCTCAACCTGTAGCAGTTGCTGGTGGTGCTGTAGCTGGTGGAGCTGCTGCTGAAGAACAAACTGAATTCAACGTAACTATCACAGATGCTGGTGCGAAGAAAATCGGTGTTATTAAAGTAGTTCGTGCATTAACTGGTCTTGGACTTAAAGAAGCAAAAGATGCATGTGAAAACCTTCCTTCTACAATCAAAGAGGGTGTAGATAAAGAAACTGCAGAAGATGCGAAAAAACAGCTTGAAGAAGCTGGTGCAGTAGTAGAAGTAAAATAATTCCCCTTTAGGGGTTGCATAGGAATCTATTCCTATGTTCTCTACTTGAGAGCTTCGGCTCTCGTTTTTGGGTGCTTTTACGATAGGATATTTATCCTCTTGTAAAAGTGCCCTTATGTCGTTTATAAGCACTTATTCAAATCTATCTAGGGACGCCTAGATACGATACACTTAATCTCTTTAGATTAAGTCCTAATTAACAACTCATCGAGGTAGCCTATGTTAAACACTTTATACTCCGGAAATCGTCTTCGTGTAGACTTCTCTAAAACTCCTCAACAGATTGAAGTACCAAATCTACTCCAACTTCAACAAAGTTCCTATGATAACTTTTTAATGTTAGAAGATAAAAATAGAACAACTAGTGGTATTGAAAATGTATTTCAATCAGTTTTTCCTATTCATGATGCGCAAAACAGACTTACTGTAGAATATCTTGGTAGTGAAGTTGGTAAGCCAAAATACACTGTGAGAGAGTGTATGGAAAGAGGGCTTACATACGCAGTTTCACTTAGAATGAAAACACGTCTGGTCCTTTGGGATAGAGATGAAAACACCAAAGAAAAGCTAGGTGTAAAAGATATTAAAGAACAATCTATTTTTGTTCGTGATATTCCACTTATGACTGATAGAACATCTTTTATCATCAATGGTGTTGAGAGAGTTGTTGTAAATCAGCTTCACCGCTCACCTGGTGTAATCTTCAAAGAGGAAGAGTCAACTACATCTGGCAACAAGCTTATCTACACAGGTCAGATCATTCCAGACCGTGGATCATGGCTATACTTTGAGTACGATCCTAAAGATATCCTTTATATGAGAATCAATAAGCGCCGTAAAGTACCTGTTACTATTATGTTCCGTGCATTAGGTTACTCTAAGCAAGATATCTTAAAACTTTTCTACCCAATTCAAACGATCAGCATCGTAGATAATATGTTTACGATGGATTTTAATCCACACGATTATACTGCACGTATTGATTATGATCTTATGGATGTAAATGGGAAAGTTCTTGTAGCAAACGGCAAAAGACTTTCAGCGAAAAAAGCACAAAAATTTATTGAAGATGGTGTAAAAGTTGTTCAATATCCTTTAGAAGTGCTTTTAGAGCGTTATTTAGCAGAGCCTATCATTGATCCTGAAACAGGAGAAGTGTTATTTGATACAATGACACATATCGATGAAGTAAAACTCAAAAAAATGACAGAGATGGGCATTACTGAGTTTAAGATCGCAAATGATTTAGCTGAGGGTGTGGATAGTTCGATTATCAATGCATTTAACGCTGATGCAGATTCATTAAAACTTCTCAAACAAACAGAAGATATCGAAGACGAGAATGATCTTGCAGCGATTCGTGTTTACAAAGTTATGCGTCCAGGTGAGCCAGTCACTAAAGAAACAGCAAAAGCATTTGTAAATCAACTTTTCTTTGATCCAGAGAGATATGACCTTACAAAAGTTGGTCGTATGAAAATGAACCACAAACTTGGAATGAATATCCCTGAGTATGTGACTGTTTTAACACATGAAGATATTATCAATTCTGTAAAATATGTGATCAAAGTAAAGAATGGTCAAGGTCATATCGATGATAGAGATCACTTAGGAAATCGCCGTATCCGTTCGATCGGTGAGCTTTTAGGAAATGAGCTTCATAATGGTCTTATCAAGATGCAAAAAGCGATCCGTGATAAACTCTCTACTATGAGTGGACCGATGAATGAGCTTATGCCTCATGATCTTATTAACTCAAAAATGATCACTTCAACAATCATGGAGTTTTTCTCAGGTGGACAACTTTCACAGTTTATGGATCAAACCAATCCACTCTCTGAAGTAACACACAAACGTCGTCTTTCAGCTCTTGGTGAGGGTGGTCTTGTTAAAGAGCGTGCCGGCTTTGAAGTGCGTGACGTTCACCCAACTCACTATGGTCGTATCTGTCCAATTGAGACTCCAGAGGGTCAAAATATTGGTCTTATCAATACACTTGCTACTTACTCAATGGTAAATGAGCATGGATTTATCGAAGCACCATATAAAGTGATGAAAGATGGAAAGATCACAAATGAGATCGTCTATCTTACTGCAACACAAGAAGAGGGTAAAATTATCGCTGCTGCATCAAATGCGCTCGATAAAGATGGCCAGCTTGTAGATAGTATCGTGACGGTAAGACAAGATGGTGAGATCTTTATGCGTTCAGCTGCAGATTGTGATTATGCAGACCTTTCTTCTTCTATGGTTGTTGGTGTTGCTGCTTCATTGATCCCTTTCCTTGAGCACGATGATGCCAACCGTGCACTTATGGGATCGAACATGCAACGTCAAGCAGTACCTCTTTTACGTGCAACTGCACCAATGGTTGGGACAGGGGTTGAAAAACTTGTCGCTCGTGATTCTTGGGAATGTGTAAAAGCTGCACGTGCAGGAAGAGTTGAAAAAGTAGATGGAAAACATATCTATGTGATGGGTGAAGATGATGGTGAGATCTTTATCGATTATTATCCATTACAAAAAAATCTACGTACCAACCAAAATACATCATTCGCTCAAAAACCAATCGTAAATGTTGGTGATATGGTGAAAAAAGGTCAAGTGATCGCTGATGGTCCAAATATGGATCAAGGGGAACTTGCTCTTGGTGTTAATGCAATGGTTGCGTTTATGCCTTGGAATGGATACAACTTTGAGGATGCGATTGTTATCTCTGAAAGATTGATCCGTAAAGATGCGTTTACATCCGTACATATTTATGAAAAAGAAGTAGAAGCAAGAGAGCTCAAACATGGTGTTGAAGAGATCACTCGTGATATTCCAAATGTAAGAGATGATGAGCTTTCTCACCTTGATGAGAGTGGTATCGTAAAAATAGGTACTTATGTTAAAGGCGGAATGATCCTTGTTGGTAAAGTTTCCCCTAAAGGTGAAGTAAAACCAACTCCTGAAGAGAGACTTTTACGTGCTATCTTTGGTGAAAAAGCTGGACACGTTGTAAACAAATCACTTTACTGTGCTCCAAGTATGGAAGGTGTTGTTGTTGATATCAAGATCTTTACAAAAAAAGGTTATGATAAAGACCCACGTGCACTTGAGCTTGAAAAAGAGGAACGTGATTATCTAGAGCGCGAGCACTACGATAGACTTCTTATGATCGATAAAGAGGAGATGTTAAGAGTTACAAAACTTTTAACAAAAGAGCCATTGATCTCTGATATTAAAGTTGGAGAGACTGAGTATAAAGCTGGAGATACAATCAACGGTGAAGACTTAGTAGAGGTAAATCGTTTTGCAATGAATGCTATTGTGAAATCTTTTAGCGAAGAGATCCAAGCTGAATACAATAGAACGAAAAACTATTTCCAAAAACAAAAAAGACTCTTCCGTGACGAACACGAAGAGAAACTTTCTATTTTAGAAAAAGATGATATCTTACCAAATGGTGTTGTCAAGTATGTAAAAATTTATATCGCTACAAAACGTCAACTCAAAGTTGGGGATAAAATGGCAGGACGTCACGGGAATAAAGGTATCGTATCAACGATCGTTCCTGAAGTAGATATGCCATATATGGAAGATGGAAGAAGTGTGGATGTATGTCTTAATCCACTTGGGGTTCCATCACGTATGAATATTGGACAGATTCTAGAGATGCACCTTGGTATGGCTGGGCGTGAGCTTGGAAACCAGATCTTAGAGCAGTTTGAATCTAAGCAAAAAGATTTTATCGACAATCTTCGTGCAAAAATGATCTCTATTGCGGATGTAGCTGGAATGATGAACGCTGCTCAAGTGATTGGTGAGATGAGTGATGAAAAATTCCTCAAATATGCACGTGATTGGTCTGCGGGTGTAAAATTTGCTACTCCTATTTTTGAGGGTGTTAATGCTGTTGAGTTTGATAAACTTTTTGAACTCGCGAAGATGGATCAAGATGGGAAAACAGTTCTTTACAACGGAAAAACTGGTGAGAAGATCAAAGAGCGTGTTAATGTAGGGTATATGTATATTCTTAAACTACACCACCTTGTTGATGAGAAGATTCACGCACGTTCAACTGGACCTTACTCACTTGTTACACAACAGCCAGTTGGTGGTAAAGCACTCTTTGGTGGTCAAAGATTTGGTGAGATGGAAGTTTGGGCACTTGAGGCGTATGGTGCTTCAGCAGTTCTCAAAGAGATGTTAACAATTAAATCAGATGATGTAGACGGGCGTGTTCGTGCTTATAAAGCATTGACAAAAGGTGAATTAGTGCCAGCTTCTGGAATTCCAGAAACACTGTTTGTATTAACAAAAGAGTTGCAATCATTGGCTCTTGATGTAGAGATTTTTGACGAGGTAGAAGATAATGAGTAAACTAGTACCTATTGAAGTTACAGAAGATAATAGACCAAAAGATATTAAGCAGATTCAATTCCGCTTAGCATCCCCTGAAAAAGTGATGTCTTGGAGTCATGGTGAAGTGAAAAAACCTGAGACGATCAACTACCGTACACTCAAACCTGAGCGTGATGGTCTATTTTGTGCAAAGATTTTTGGTCCTGTAAGGGATTATGAGTGTCTTTGTGGGAAATACAAAAAGATGCGTTACAAGGGTGTTGTATGTGAAAAATGTGGGGTTGAAGTAACAAGCACAAAAGTACGTCGTACACGTATGGGTCATATCGAGCTTGTAACTCCTGTAGCACATATTTGGTATGTAAGTTCACTTCCATCTCGTATCGGGACTCTTCTTGGAATCAAGATGAAAGACCTTGAGCGCGTACTTTATTATGAAGCGTATATTGTTGAGAGTGGTGGGGAAGCATATTATGATGCAGAAGCAAAAACACCAGTATTACAATATGATGTTTTAAATGAAGAGCAGTACCGTACTCTTGTTCAAAGATTTGGTGAATTAGGATTTAAAGCGCGTATGGGTGGTGAGGTCGTTCGTGATCTTCTTGACTCTATCGACCTTGTAGACCTTTTTACTCAACTCAAAGAAGAGATCGATGCTACAAACTCTGAAGCAAAAAGAAAAACGATTGCAAAAAGACTTAAAGTTATCGAGTCATTTTTAAATTCTGGAAACAACCCTGCGTGGATGATGCTTACAGTTTTACCTGTACTTCCACCAGATTTGCGTCCACTTGTTTCACTTGATGGTGGAAAATTTGCTGTTTCGGATGTAAATGACCTTTATCGTCGTGTTATTAACCGTAACCAACGTTTAAAGCGTCTTGTTGAGCTTGAAGCACCAGAGATTATTGTAAGAAATGAGAAGCGTATGCTTCAAGAATCAGTAGATGCTCTTTTTGATAATGGTCGTCGTGCAAATGCTGTAAAAGGTGCGAATAAACGTCCATTAAAATCTCTTTCTGAGATCATTAAAGGGAAACAAGGGCGTTTCCGTCAGAATCTTTTAGGAAAGCGTGTTGACTTCTCTGGACGTTCTGTAATTGTTGTTGGACCATCTTTACGTATGGATCAGTGTGGACTTCCTAAAAAGATGGCACTCGAGCTTTTCAAACCGCATTTGATCGCAAAACTTGAAGAAAAAGGGTATGCGACTACGGTAAAAGCTGCGAAGAATATGATCGAAGAGAAAACAAATGAAGTGTGGGAATGTCTCGCAGAGATCGTTGATGGGTATCCAGTACTCCTCAACCGTGCACCAACACTTCACAAGCTTTCTATTCAAGCGTTTCACCCGAAACTTATCGATGGAAAAGCGATCCAGTTACATCCACTTGTTTGTTCTGCATTTAATGCCGACTTCGATGGGGATCAGATGGCTGTTCACGTTCCTCTTGGTTCTGCAGCGATTGCAGAAGCAAAAGTTTTAATGCTTGCATCTATGAATATCTTGCTTCCTGCATCTGGTAAGGCGATCGCTACACCATCTCAGGATATGGTTCTTGGTATTTACTATATGTCTTTAGAGAAAAATGGGGTAAAAGGTTCGAACAAACTCTTTGGAAATGTAGATGAAGTGAAAATTGCTATCGAGCATGACGCACTGGATATCCACGCAAAGATCAGAACAAGAGTAGATGGAAGAATTATCCATACAACTGCGGGAAGACTTCTTTTAAAAGATATCATTCCTGACTTTGTTCCTATCGATCTTTGGAACCGTGTTATGAAGAAAAAAGCGATCAATGAACTTGTTGACTATGTTCAAAAACATGGTGGAATTGGTCTTACAGCGACATTCTTGGATAACCTTAAAGATATCGGTTTTAAAAATGCGACAGAATCTGGTGTTTCTATCTCTATCGACGATATTAGAGTTCCTACAGAGAAAAAAGCGAAGATCGCAGATTCTACAAATAGAGTTATTGAGATCCAAAAGCAATTTGAAGCGGGTCTTTTAACAGAACAAGAGCGTTACAATAAGATCATCGACGTTTGGACAGACACAAACAATACACTTGCATCACAAATGATGGAGCTTGTTCAAACAGATAAAGATGGATTCAACTCGATCCATATGATGGCAGACTCAGGTGCGAGGGGTTCTGCAGCTCAGATTCGTCAGCTAGCTGGTATGCGTGGTCTTATGGCAAAACCAAGTGGTGAGATTATTGAGACACCGATCATCTCTAACTTTAAAGAGGGTCTAAACGTTATCGAGTACTTTATTTCAACGCACGGTGCACGTAAAGGTCTTGCCGATACAGCTCTTAAAACAGCGAATGCGGGTTATTTGACTCGTAAACTTGTTGACGTTGCGCAAAATGTGAAAATCGTTGAACATGATTGTCATACACACGAAGGGATTGAGATCTCTGATATTTCTGATCAAAACACATTGATCGAATCTCTTGAAGATAGACTCAATGGTCGTGTTCTTGCAGATGATATTATCGATCCAATCTCAAATGAGATCCTTTTTGCTGAGGGTACATTGATTGATGAAGTAAGTGCAAAAGTGATCGCTGAAGCTGGTATTAAATCAGCTTACATCCGAACACCAACAACATGTAAAAGTGAAAATGGTATCTGTGCTCTTTGTTATGGTGTGAACCTTGCAACTGGACAAATTGTACGTGCTGGTGAGGCTGTTGGAATTGTTGCTGCTCAATCAATTGGGGAGCCAGGTACACAGCTTACACTCCGTACATTCCACGTTGGGGGAACAGCATCTTCTACTGCACAAGAGCGTCAAGTAATTGCAGAAAAAGAAGGTTTTATCCGTTATTACAACCTCAAAACATACTCTTCAAAAGAGGGTAGAAATATCGTTGCAAATAGAAGAAATGCAGCAGTATTACTTGTTGAACCTAAGATCAAAGCACCATTTAGTGGTAAGTTTGAAGTACAAACTGTACACGATGAAGTGATCATTAGTGTTACATCTGCTTCGGATGTAGTGCGCTACACACTTCGTAAAAACGAGATTGCAAAACCTAATGAGCTTGCAGGTGTAAGTGGACAGATCGAAGGAAAATACTACTTCCCATATGAAAGTGGTACCGAGGTAAAAGAGCTTGAATCAATTGTAGAAACAATTAAAGATGGATGGAATGTACCAAGTCGTATTCCATATGCATCAGAAGTTCTTGTAAATAATGGAGCACCTGTAACGCAAAAAATTCTTGCAAAAGAAGAGGGTACTGTGAAGTACTTCTTGCTCAAAGGTGACTATTTAGAAAGATTTGAAGGTCTCAAAGCTGGATATGAAGTAGTTGAAAAAGGTCTTTTTGCAACTGTTGTTGATGCAAACAACCGTGAAGCTGTGCGTCACTATATCGCTCGTGGATCTGTGATCGTTGCAGAAGATGATGAAGCGGTGACTCCAACAACATTGATCGCAAAACCAAAAACTGATGAATCGGTTGTAATTGCTGAGTGGGATCCATACTCTAACCCAATTATTTCAGAAGCAAATGGTACGATTAAGTTTGAAGATATTATTGTTGGAACAACTGCTTCTGAACAGTTAGATGAGCTCACTGGAAAAGTTCGTTTAATGATCAACGATCACATCCCAGCAGAATACAAACCAACGATCGTTCTTGCAACAGAAGATGGAGAAGTATTACGCTACTCTATAGCATCTAAATCTTCTATCTATGTAGCAAATGGAGCGACTGTGAAGGTTGCAGATATTATTGCAAAAGAGCCAAAAGCACTTCAAAAATCAAGCGATATTACTGGGGGTCTTCCACGTGTATCTGAACTTTTTGAGGGTCGTCGTCCAAAAGCAACAGCACTCATCTCAGAGATCGATGGTGTTGTAAGCTTTGGAAAACCACTTCGTGGAAAGGTAAGAATTATCGTTGCTTCAGAGCAAGGGATCATAAAAGAGTACTTTGTAGATAAGTCTCACTCTCCAGTTGTAAATACAGGTGACTTCGTTCACGCTGGTGAGAGACTAACAACTGGTATTATCTCTTCACACGAGCTACTTAGAATTATGGGTGTAAAAGCACTTTATAATTACCTTGTAAGTGAAGTACAACAAGTATACCGCTCTCAAGGGGTTAATATTGCTGATAAACATATTGAGGTTATCTTTACTCAGATGTTACGTCAAGTAAAAATTATCAAATCTGGAGATACGAAATTTATTCAAGGGGATCTTATCTCTAAAAATAAATTTGCTCAAGAGAATGAAAAGATTATGCGTCTTGGTGGTCGTCCTGCGATCGCTGAGCCATTCTTGGTTGGTATTACGCGTGCATCTGTCTCTTCTGATAGTGTTATTTCAGCTGCATCGTTCCAAGATACAACAAAAGTTCTAACAGAAGCTGCAGTATCAGCAAAAGTAGATGATCTTAATGATCTCAAAGAGAATGTTATCATTGGTCGTATGATCCCTGTTGGAACAGGTATCTATAAAGATCAAGAGATCTCATTCGCAAAAGATGTAGAGTAGTTTTTTTCTACTTTCTTCTGCTCCTTGGGCAATGCCCACGGAGATTTTTTTAAATAGCAATCCATATTCTTCCCAAATAAAAATCTTCATATTAATAATTTCTTAAAATAAGCTAACTTTAATTCCTATTTCTGTATTATTACGCGTTTATAATTCTCTAAATTTTAGGGGATTAAATTCTACTGGAACATATTAAGAAAGGAATTGTATGCCAACAATTAATCAATTGATTCGTAAAGAGCGTAAAAAAGTGACTAAAAACTCTAAGTCACCTGCTCTAGTTTCATGTCCACAACGCCGTGGCGTTTGTACACGTGTATATACAACAACTCCAAAAAAGCCTAACTCGGCTTTAAGAAAAGTTGCTAAAGTTCGTTTAACTTCAGGTTTTGAAGTTATTTCATATATCGGTGGAGAGGGTCACAACCTTCAAGAGCACTCAATCGTACTTGTACGTGGTGGTCGTATCAAAGATTTACCGGGTGTTAAGTATCATATCGTTCGTGGTGCACTCGATACAGCAGGTGTTGCTAACCGTACAGTTGCACGTTCTAAATACGGAACGAAACGTCCTAAAAAATAGTCACTGATTATTTTTTAAACTAATTCAAGCTAGCTACAGGACTCGCCTAAAAGTTTTCTAAAGAAACTTCAGGAAGTTTTGAGTAAATTTGAAAAAATTGAAGATAAGGAAATATAATGAGAAGAAGAAAAGCTCCCGTTCGTGAAATTATGCCCGATCCAGTTTATGGAAGCAAAGTTTTAACGAAGTTTATTAACAAAATTATGCTTGATGGTAAAAAATCTACAGCTGAAAAAATTATCTATAGTGCACTCGATATTATCGGGACTAGAGGTGAGAAAACTGGTATTGACACGTTCAATGATGCAATTGAAAATGTAAAACCAATTATTGAGGTAAAAAGCCGTCGTGTTGGTGGAGCTACATACCAAGTTCCAGTAGAAGTACGCCCAGTGCGTCAACTTTCACTAGCAATCAGATGGTTAGTAGATGCTTCTCGCAAGAGAAACGAAAGAACAATGGCTGAGAGATTAGCAAATGAACTCATGGACGCTGCGACTGATAAAGGTTCAGCATTCAAGAAAAAAGAAGATACGTATAAAATGGCTGAAGCAAATAAAGCATTTGCTCACTATCGCTGGTAATAGGATAAAATTATGGCAAGAACGCACAAACTAGAAGATGTAAGAAACATAGGTATTGCTGCACACATCGATGCTGGT
>JAVETX010000056.1:0-14035 GCA_034005845.1 Sulfurimonas sp.
GTTGTGCTCCAAACAAACCTCAGCACCGCTAATATACCCATCGATCACCTGCCCCTCTAGCTCTAGTGAGACAGTACGCGTAGGCGGAGTCTCAGAAGTGTTAGCAACAGAGCCACCCTCTGAAGAACCACAAGCACCAAGCAACAATGCAAGCCCCACATAAACAAGTGCTCTTAGTTTTTTCATAGCTTTGCCTTTTTTATTGTAGTTTTTTTAAGACTGGAAATGGTGGTATCTTTCGTGATGGGAACACTCCCTCGTAACAACTTTTTGTTTTATAATCAAATACGTAAAACGTTTTTTCTTCATACTCTTTCGTATACTTGATATCTGCTCTTGGCTCTATTGGAGCATATCGCAACTGCTTTTTTGTACGCACATCAATAGTTGGATAGAGAAGCATTACACGCGTATCACTATAAATACCTCGTCGATAATGTGGTCTATACAATGTTGCTAAGGAGACACTACCCACCTCGTCTTTTACTCTTGATTCCTCGTAAAAAGAACTATGCTTGAGCATTTTATATGAGGTTTTTAGGAGATCTTTACACCTTTGATTAAAGCTCGTTGCAACTATAGGCAGCGTGATCTTTTTGTTTGCATATACATAAAAACCTAAAGAGGGCTCAATATATTCAAGCTCCAAAATGCGTGTTAATCGCATCATATCTCTATAAGACTCGTGCGCAGAATAACCAGCCCACGCAGGTGTATTTGGCTCATATATATAGACAAACAAAACAGCACTATTCGTACCAAATGTTTGTGCTACATCCACTCCATCTTTTGGGGCGTGAACAAAGTTCCAACCCCGCTGAAGTGTGTAGCTGTTTTGAATATATTCTTTTTTGCTGTACTTTTTCTCATTATCGTGAAGGAGCATATAGCCACTTTTTTGACACTCCATAGGTTCAAGCGTAAAGCTCGCACCTTTTTTGTGCCACACGATACTTGGCAAATCTTCAAGCCCTTTTGAGACCTTTTGACCTAAAGTATCATAATTGTTGCAAGCGGCATAAAGCCCACTTGCAAGCAAGAGCAAACAAAAAGATATCTTTTGCATAAAGGGTCTACTCTCCTAGATTTTGATCTGGAAGAAAAGTCCCTACTACACTAAGATCAATTGGGTCTGCATCACTATTTGCTACAGGTATAGCTGCTTCTGCAGGCAACTCATAGCGATAAAGAAGATCACCCAGTTGTACATACACCACTTTACCAATATAGCTTGGCTCATAAGTAAGCAATGCAGTCGTAGCTGTTTGCGTACCACCATCTACATAAACACCTATTCTTGTTGCATCACCCGCTGTAATCGGCTCATATGCCACTTTAACAGTCTCATTATTTGTAAATGATGCCGCACTGAATTTTGTAGTATCAAATGATATCGCAGTCTCTGCACACGAAACATTATAATAAGCAGCAGCTTCGCTTGGTGTTGTATCACTATTCGTACTACTATCTGTGATTATCGCTGAATTTTTAAAGACAGGTGCAAAAGAATCAAGCGCAAATGCATTGGAAACATTCGATTTTGCTAATGTATCTCCATCAAGTGCCACAATTTTCAAGTCGTACGAACCATCTCTACTTAGGCTTCCACAAAGGTTATAGCTTGCCGCATCTTCTACGCTCATATTTGCAAGAGCTGCAGCTGCAGTTGATGTTGCAGGAATATCACCGTTGAAAACATAGTACTGAACTACGCCATCTTCTGCATCATTTGTGATCGACATTGTTCCGCCGTTAAGTGCCACTGTTGGAGTTGCTGGTTTTTTGAAATCTACACTCACTCCAGTAGAGGTTGCAGGGATTCTATACCCTATACCATCAGCAACGATCACTTGAATATCATACTCTTTACCCTCTACCATCTCTTGGATCTCACGTGAACTGATCTGACCTGTGTATGTATCTCCTGATTGGCGAGAAAGTTCTACTTGTGAACCACCTACAACAGCAACAACACGCGCTGATTCTGTACCATCAAAAGTGTAGTCGATACCAGTAACGTTAATATAGATACCACCTCCAACTTGATTGTACGTCGTTCCATCTTGATCAAAGTGTTGTGTATAGTTTGCAACAAAATTTGCTGCATCAAAAGCAAGTGGGCTTGCCTCTGCTGTTTCTAAATATGTCCAGTAACCAGCTGCACTATCTACAGTAAAGAGATTATAGTCTTGAGAGTCTAACCACTCAGATGGTTTACGTGTCAAGTCTATTCCATCCCAATTCATTGTATCTGTTGACAAGCTCATAGTACCTGTAACCATCGCTTTAGCAGTATAACCTGCTGCTTTCATCTCATAGAGTGGTCCATCAAGAACATAGTTTGGAGAAAGAATATAGTTGAATTTCAGATCTTCTGTCATATCTCCACTACCAATTACCGGTGTACCTAAAGTAAGTACTGGAGCCGCATCTGTAACATCAGCTGCAAGAAAGTCAAAAGCTGTCACATTGATTACATCCGAACCTGTGAATGTAACAGTTGCATCAAATTCATCTATAGCTGCAGTTGTTTTAACGATAGCTACTGTTGTTTCTAATCCATTTGCATCAAGTTGATCGTTAATGTGCGCAACAAGCTTTGGATAGAATACATTTGCATCTGCTTCATCTGCTGCATCCAATACATAATCTTCTAAAGCAATTGTTGCTAATTGTGTAACAACACTCACACTTACCGTATCTGTTTCTACAGGATCAGTCGCTGTATCTGCTAAAGCAATTGTAATAGTATTTGTAAGTGGAGCTTTTACAAGATAATTTGGTGAGAATACATCAGAGATAGCACCTTTTGCCCAAACATTTGTTGTGCTACTAGGTGTAAGGTTATCACCAGCACCTGTTTCAAGAACTCTCCATTCATTTTCATTTTCAGCTTTCACTCTAAAGAGGATCTGCGTGCCATCTGCAATTATATTTTGCGTTGCACCTGCAGTTTCAACAAAGCCTACACCTGCAGTATGAATTTGCGTAACTATATCTCCTGCTGTTTGAACTGAGCCATCCGTTGTAGTACCAGGAGTACCATCAAGAGTATCTATTGTTCCAGCAGTAGTTTCACTCACTTCTGTATTTATATTTAGACCGACAACTGTTTCACCGCTATATGTTATTGTTACAGTACCTGCAACAGGAGTAGTCGCTACTGCAAGAGCACTAAAAGTTGCATCCGCATTCAAAGCATTCGTTATAGCTATTGCAACATCTGCAATAACAGTTGTGTCAACAGCACTAAGATCAACCAACACACTCGCTGTGCCACCACTTGCATTAGTTCCATATGTTACTGTCATAGACTCATCACCATCAGCAGTACCATCAGCTGTAACAGCAAGCGTTTGCACCTCAGCAACCGACGAAGTTATTGTCACAGGTCCTGAAGTTGTAGTATCCGCATTAACAAATGTAAGTTCACCCGCTTCTAAAGTCGGTGTATAATCAAACACACGCGTAAATGTGTGATCACGTATCTCAAAAGCCTCAGTAGATGCCATTAAAATATGATTATCAGCCGCACCGTCATAATCTGTATCTAGATCATATGCAGCACCTATACAAGTAGCGCCATCAATTGCACCTTGTGTAGATAAAACTCTTTGGCTTGCTAAAGTGTCACACTTAATATCAAGTTCGGCATACAATGAGTTTTCAGGTTTCACTACAAGTGCATATTCACCATATTTAGAGATAACATCACTTCCATCAGCTGCATTATCAACAAGTGTAACTGCACCAAGAGGAGCATCTCCAGCAAGTGTTGTTGAGTTATCTACTATAGAAGCAACACTACTTCTTAAAGTAAATTTTTCATCTGAGAGAAGAGCAACCGTTGCAGCACCTGTTGGGATAGCTACAAGGTTAAAAGTTTTTGGCATCGCTCCACTTATTTTTGCTTGTTTTAAAGCATTATTAATTTGCAATGAGTTTACAACGGCATCTGCACCCGCCAAAGTGATAGTACCCGTTGTGTGATTACCTGAAACATCGAAGAGTTGAATATCTGCAGCTGCTGTTGTAATAACAAGCCCAGTTGTTGCCACACGAAGATCAGCATTATTGGCGTTAAACGCTAAGAGGTTCCACCCTTCAGCTATCCCTGCATCAAGATAATCTTGCGTACTAATACTTGAACTTCCAAGAACCAATCCAGCAGGTGTTGCAGCTGCAAGATCCATTTTCCCCCAGTAACCTTTCCCTTTTTCTAAAGTCTCAAATTGCTGAAGCGTATTACGTGAGTCATAAAGTAACCAACTCGTTTCAGGATCATAAGACCAAAGTCTAATCGATTCACCCGCAGCTGCTATATCTTGATGATCTGCTTGCAAATAATTGCTTGAATTAATAGGATTTGGTGCTTCAGGACCATCTGTAAAGTCATAGTCGACCGCATCAGCAACTGATCTTAAATACACACCTGAATCACCTTCGTCACCACCTTCAGCTGCAATAGCAGGAATAAACTCTCCAATTGCTGGATTATTGTATGTGTTCTCAGAGCTGATAGTAATACGGTACGCCCCATCATTTGCAGCACCTGGAGAAGTTGTAGAAAACTCTAAGGTTTGACCCTCAAGAACCGACTTGTAAGTAAATGCAAAAAGTGCTGAAGTGTCATCTGCTTCTTGTTTTACATAAATAGTACGTACAGGATCAGTTTCAAAATAATTGATATTTGGCTGATCAGCTACACGAACACGTACATAAACAGGACTTGCAGTTCCATCTACTCTTTTCACACTTCCAAGAACATCAGTACCATCTGTAATAGCATCAGCAATTACACCTGTCGCTCCTTCTTCGCCATAGAGATCATCTCCACCTGTATCTTTTGCTAAGTTTGCAGTATCATCTGCAATACTAAACATACCTGCATCAACTGCACCTGTTGCGCTCGTGCCATCTGTAGCTCCATTTGCATGAAAGCCTGTAACCCCGAACATTACCCATTTATTTTCAGCCGAACCTGATGTAAGTGGCAAATAGTCTGCACCTACAATACTTGAAGAGATTGCAACTGCTGCTGCAACACTCAATAACCTTTTTTTACTTGTCATGTGTTATCCTTTACTTTTTTAGTGGGTCTATTCCCTGACCCTATATACTCTTTGTCCTACTATCGATGCTGCATTTAAAGAAAGTGTATAACGCATACATCCATAGTAATTTGACTCTATACCACGTGGTATTTGAACATAAATAGTCTTATTTGTATTCGCTGGCCACGATTGATCGAACCCTACCCTATAATACTCTTGGGTAATAATAATTTGATTTCCCACAGGTGTAGCTATAAGATCTGGGTAATATACAGTCACCATTGTTTTGTCCGTGTCTCCATCCCATTGTAAAAATGAGGAAATTGCCATACCATGTTCAGTATCAGCTGTTTCTTCAGGGTCAAAACTTGAATCTTGCATACCGTTTTTGAATGTAGCATTTACAATGCATGCATTCTGATCTTTTTCTGCACTGCGTGTATCAAAGTCACTATTTGCCTGATCAGCATTAGGATCACCTAAATCCTCTCCCGGATCTATGGGGTCGGTCGGATCTGTAGGATCAGTCGTATTTGAGTCATCTACACTCTGATTGGTATCGTCTGGATTTTCAGTTGTTCGAGAAGATGAGTCAGTATCTACACATCCACTCATAAAAACAAGCATAAAAACAAGCAGTACAATACGCATCAGCATTTCCTCTTAATTACCAGTATCAGGCATTGAAGGCACTTTAGGTAAACCTACAAATTGATTTGGTGAACGTGTAAAATCATTCACTTCCCCCACAAGTTCTTCTTCATTCACATCGTTCTGAGTTGCTCCAGATGTAGAACTCGAACCATCACTTCCCCCACATCCACTCATTGCAAATGCTAGCATCGCTATACTTGCCAAACCTAATAACCATTTACTCATCTTTACTCCTTTAAAGTTAATGAATCCATTCACTTAGAAAATATGAAAGTGCTAACCCTATTTGCACTCACAACTATCAATTTTACGTCATAGATATCGACTATCTGCAAAAAAATTAAATAAAAGTTCGTTATAATCGAGTAATTTTTGAACATACCTTCAAAAACCACCAAAAATAGGGCGTTTACCATGATGAAAAAACTTTTGATTTTTCCACTTTTGTTTTCCGGGGTTCTTTGTGCTTCAGAGATTTATATCAAGCTTGGCACCACTACGAGCCCTGCTCAGGTCAAAGAGATTCGCTCTCTTGTAAAACAGATGGGATACTCCCATCATATGCGTGAGGATGAAGAGAGATTTATGCTCTACTCAGGACCTTTTGCCAACAAAAATGCAGCGCTCCAAGCTCTACAAAAGCTCAAGAGAACCTTTCCCTCTGCTGTGGCTGTCAAGCTACGTGAAGAGCAAACACCACCTACGCAAAGTCAACCCGCCCAAGCTTCCCATAATAAAGAAAACCATTCAAAGTCGAGTGAAAACGCTTTTTTTGTAGGAGCATCTTTAGGGTTTCATAATACAGCTGCGGATGTAAGTGGCTCGATCACAAATATCAATATGCCAAGCGAGTCTGGTTTGGGCTATGGTCTAGAGCTAGGGTATACACTCAGCCAAACGCTATGGTTTACACTAGGGTATGAGATACTAAGCACAGGTGATATCACGCTTGATAATATTTACGCAAGTGCAAACTACAACTTTTATACCCAAGAAGACTACACGCTTTATGCAGGTGTACTTCTTGGTAATAGTGAACTCTCATGGGATAGCGCGCCACTTGCAAATGCAGCATCGACAAGTGGACCTAGCTCTATTTTCTTTGGTATTCAAGCAGGGGCTGAGTACCCGCTAAGTGTAGAAAATCTATCTCTTTTTGGATCCTACTCATTGATCAATGTTGATCTCTCTACTTCCCTTTCAGCTAACGGTGAAAGTGCAAATGTAGATCATTCTATGGTACACAACCTCAAAGTGGGTGTGCGCTATAGTTTTTAGTATTCTCTATATACGATAAAGTCTAAAAATTTCAGATCATTTTTGTACGTACGACTCACATTATCTTGAAGCTCTGTCAAAAGAGCTTTTGGGGACTCTCCATCAACTGGATAGCTCACCGCAAAATGGCGGATCTCTTGAGCAAAGAACTCTTCAAACATCCTATTGACCGCAGCCGCACCAAACTTATCGGTATAAGGCAAGACGAAAAAATAATCTTTTCCAAAGTTAACAATACAATCAGACCCACGCAAAACCTGTTCTAAACTCTGATCGATGATCTTAATATCGATCTCAGAAAAATCACAATGCATCAGTGTAAAACTCTCTGAGCGATTCTCATCTAAACGATCTGACATCCCAATATGCAAGCGAATCAACTGCTCGAAATCTTCAAATAAAAAGTGTACGCCCTTTGTAATCATCCCTTACCCCTTCGTGTGTTATGCAGATAAGTATAGCAAATTTTTTGCCCATAGAGGCTAAAAGACTTTTCCTCTTACAGGCTGAAGCCTGTGTTACGAAAAGAATTCCAACTCCCCCGTAACACGGACTTCAGTCCGTACCAAACACTTTCGTAAACCTCTTACAGGCTGAAGCCTATGTTACGAAAAGAGTTCCGACTCCTCCGTAACACGGACTTCAGTCCGTACCAAAGCTTCTATTGTCACATTATAGGCTAAAGCCTGTGTTATCGTAAATTCTTTTCTCTGCGTCTTTTAGCCCTGCTCTGACTGGATTGTTCAGCACATATTCCACACTCTTTTTATACTGCACCTCATCTCGAATCACTTTATCATAATACTCTTTTGCCCAAAAAGTGCCATACATCCCAAGCTTCTTATTCAATACTCTCGCACTCCGCCCTTTTATCTTTTGCATGATGCGTGCAAGATCATCCTTTGCCTGAAAAATGATGTGAATGTGATTTGGCATGATCGAAAAACTATGAAGATCATACGCTAAACCATCCTCTGCGAGCAGAACTTCACCCATCACATCCACAGCTTCATCAAAAAAATATGCTCCCAAAGAGGAGTTGTCTAAATAGGTATCAATTGCGTATTGTTTTGATTTAACATTTAAGTCTGAGGCAGATATTTTTTTGATATAAGGGTCGATACTTTTGTGGGTACGAAAAGTGATGAAATTTGGCATATTCTCTATTTGGATGTGAGGGAGTTTACGTTTGTGGTAGTCTACTTTCATAAGAGCTCCTTGTGATTAGAGCTATTGTAACATTTTTTGTTTTATATGGTTGTAATAATACCTACAGGCTAAAGCCTGTGTTACAAAAAGAGATACCACTTCCCCCGTAACACGGACTTCAGTCCGTACCAAAGAGTTTCACAAAAGATAATATGTTGATCGTACAGGCTGAAGCCTGTGTTACAGTTCTTTCGTAACACGGACTTCAGTCCGTACTAAAGAGTTTCACAAAAGATAATATGTTGATCGTACAGGCTGAAGCCTGTGTTACAGTTCTTTCGTAACACGGACTTCAGTCCGTACCAAAAGCTACAAAATAGTATACGGTTGCACTTGCTCTTTACTCTCTAGTGGTGAGGCTTGCATCTCTTGCTCGTCTAGAGAAACAGTATAGCTCTGCTGTGGAGATGTTTTACAATAGGTGAGCATGATCTTGGCTGCGAGCTCTTTGTCACTTTGACTTGCAGACTTTGAGAGAAGCCCATGTGGCCCAGGAAAACCTACAGTTTTGAGGTGAGAGTATTTCTCATTTTGTATCTCTTGAAGATGCGGATTATCCTCTTTGTTACGCCCTAGAACAAGCTTTGCACCATCAGGTAAACGTAGGTGACGTCCAAACTTCATCACAGGGATATCTCCTACTTCAAAGGTATCGTACTTGATAAAATCGACCATCTTTTTAGAGAAGTTTTCATCTGTGAGCAGACATCCGCCCCCTGGAGATTCAAAATCTTCTAGCCCTATCTCTTTGACAAGCTCCATCTGGCGATCACGGCTACGCCCTACGATCCCCTCGAGTTTTTCACGATCGACCCAGCCCTCTATTTCAGGAATAGTCGGCTCCAAGCGCTTTGCAGACATTGGGCGCAGTAAAAGCCCCTCACAGTTACTCTCATTGAGCACCGTTTGCATCGCCTCTTTGTTTTGGCTCATCGGGCGCTGCCCCATCACTTCACCACTGATAAGAAAGCTCGCACCTTCGGCTTCCATGATACGTTTTGCCACTGCAAACATCTTGGCATGACAATCGATACATGGGTTGAAGTTTTTCCCATATCCATGTTTTGGGTCAAACAATACATCTTGGAGATATTCACTTTGGATATCGATGATCTTGAGCTCTGCACCCACTTGAGCACACATATTTTGCATATGAGAGAGTCTATCTTTCGTACTTCCAAAACCTGTATTGATGTTGATAGCCAGAACATCGATCCCTTGATCTATGATGAGTTTCATAGCCAAAGTAGAATCAAGTCCCCCACTAAAGAGTGCGATTGCTTTCATAGTTTTTCCTTATATCCCGACGAGTTCGCCCCGTTTGAGTTTCGCAATTTTACCACGAAACTTGCGGATATAAAAAGCTTTTTCCTCAAACGAGATAGAGTTTTGCATATTTATTTTTTTGAGTTCTCTCTCGTAGTGTCTTGTGAGAAATGTGATAAGTTCTGCTTTGAGTTCCTCTTCGTTTGTGAGTGATTTGATAGACTCATCAATCATGATCGCCATGAGCTCAGGAGCATCCCCTTTGCCTTGAAGTGCTAGAGAAAACTCTCTTGAGTGAAACTGCAAAAGCGAAGGATCAAGCACATCAAGGATCTGCTCAATAAAAGCGGGATACTCTAGCGCTGTTTTGATTAAAGTAAGCTCCCACATATCTTTGTGTCTGTTGTGTTGCGCGCTTTGTGGCTTTGACTGCGCCTGTGTGTTGTTGAGCTTAACAAGTGATGGCGATACCCCAAGCCCACCCAAACGGGAAGCAAGATAGGTCTTGTACTCCTCTTGCAAAAGTGGTGAGAGTGTTTTAAGGTACCCTATCCCCTCTTGCATACAGCTCTCTTTTGCCTTTGGATCACGCAAGTCATAAAGGCTCAAAATCTCATCTAAAACAAACTCGATAAAGGTCTTACTCTGGCGAAACATATCAGAGAGCTCTTCTACTGCGCCATTTTTGACCATATCAGCAGGGTCGATCCCCTCGCCAAAGATCACAACACCCCCGCTGAATCCAGAGGCACTTAAGAGGCGTGATGCTTTAAGAGCTGCTGCACGACCCGCTTTATCACCATCATACGCCATCACGATGCGAGGTTCCCCTTTGCGCAGAAGTGGAAGATGTTCGGATGTAAGCGCTGTTCCCAGCGTTGCTACAGCATTGGTGAAACCTGCTTGATGCAGCATTATTACATCCAAATACCCCTCGGTGATGATGATCTCTTTGCGTTTGTAGATATCTTGACGTGCGAGATGGTACGCATACAAAAGGCGTGACTTGTTGAAATAAGGGGTCTCAGGAGAGTTGACATATTTGGCTTGATGCCCCGTGATCGTTCGCCCACCAAAGCCCACGATAGAGCCATTTGAGGAGTGGATAGGAAAAGTGATACGCTCGATAAAACGCGCAAAAAGGTGTTTGTTATCACTCCCTACGATCCCCATCTGTACCGCTTCGCTGATATTAAACATTTGTGATTTGATATAACTGAGGGTCGAAGCAGAATCGGGTGCGTAGCCTATGCCAAACTTCTCTACACTGCTCTCATAGATCCCACGCTCTTTGATATAAGCAAGGGCTGTAGGGTTTTTTGTAAGCAGATGTTGGTACCACTCGTTGATCTTTTCCATAAGCTGTGAGCGCGGTTTGTTTTGTTTGTTATCGGTATAAGAGAGAGAAAAGTTATGCATCGAAGCGAGTTTTTCAAGTGCTTCTGGGTAGTTGAGCTTCTCATATTCCATCACAAACTTCACACTATCACCCCCCGCTCCACATCCGAAGCAATGGTAGATCTGCTTGGCAGGGCTTACAACAAAAGAGGCGGTGTTTTCTTCGTGAAAAGGGCAAGGAGCTTTAAAGTTCGCTCCTGCTTTTTTGAGCTCTACATAGTTTCCTACAACATCAACAACATCAAGGCGTGCTTTGAGGGCTTCTATAGAATCTTGTGTAATCATAATGCAATTATAGCACTTCAAACTTAGTATGTAACTACGCATCGATTAACAAAAATAAGATAATATTTCATTATTATAAAAATAAGGAAATAAAATGAAAAGAACTTTTTTACTCTCCACTCTCTCTATCGCTCTTAGCACCACACTTTTCGCATATGATGTAGCGAAGGCGGAACAATACAATAGCTTTTACTCCAAGATGACACAAAAAGTGTGTGCAAGCTCTAAGCTTTTCATCTCTGCACAAGAGACGATGAAGCTGATACAAGACAACAAAGAGTATTTGCTCATTGATGTTCGCACAGATGGGGAGGCATCTGTCTTTGGCTTTAGTGACGCAAAATCGCTTCATCTCCCAATAGAGAGACTTTTTACAAAAGAAAATCTCAACAAAATTCCTACAGACAAACCCGTAATAATGGTCTGCCACTCAGGAACACGTGGAACCATGGCAGCGATAGGGCTCAAGCAGATAGGATTTCAAAATATCCATGTTCTCAAAGGTGGTTTTGTAGCACTTGCAGAGGCAAATACACCAGCGAGCGCACCACAAAAATAGTTTTTTATATTTTTTATGATATAATTGCACTTCGAAAATTTTAAAAGAAAGTGGGTGATGTGATATGCCAGGTATCGTACTACGTAGTGATGATAATTTTGATGCATCTTACCGCCGTTTCAAGAAGCAGACTGACCGTAACTTAATCGTTACTGAAGCTCGTGCTCGCCGTTTCCACGAAACAGAAACTGAAAAGCGTAAGAAATTCAAAATTGCTTCTCGTAAGAAAATGCTCAAGCGTCTTTATATGATGAGACGTTACGAGTCTAGACTCTAAGAGCTCTGCATAACATCGTAGATTTGGGCTTTTAAAGTCCATCTCTACCCTATTTACAACCCCTCCATCTCTAATCTATATCTAACCACAAATTCAATTTTTTCATTTGTTTTAAAACCTATAATCATGCTTTTTTGGAAGCGATGGCTTGCCTTCGAGACTGTGAAATAACTCACAGCCTTAGAGTTTTTTTGTATTTTCAGCCATTGAATATACATTTTTTGCTTTCAACTTTAAGGGTGCAATCATTTTTAAAAAATGAAGTAAATAGAGCGAAGAAATAGCGATATATTGCGCTATTTCTTCTTTTATTTGTTGTATATCTCCATCTTTTATAGCTATGAGCAGTTTTTGAAACAGAGTTACGCCTATAAGATTTAGAAGTCTTTTAAAATTGTAACTAAACATTATTAAGGCATTTTCACCTGATACTTTTTCTTTGCCTCTGACTAAAAAGTGATCCCAGCCTAAATTTCTTTTTATAGTTCCAAATGGATGTTCTACTATTGAGCCCCTTTGTTTCACTATCTCCTTAGATTCTTTTGTTTTCATTTTTTCAATATGTGCTTCTGTTATGTGCTCATGTTCCCATCTTAATATTTGTTTATGAGTTGTTTGGGGTGGAATACATTTGTCTTTGAGAGGACAAGCTTTACATGTAGCCCTTATACCTGCGTAAATAAAATTGACTTTAGCATTCTTTATTGTTGATGTAGCTCTTTTTGTGAGTTGTTTATTATTGGGACAAGTATAGTAATCATGTTCTGCGTCATAGATAAATTTATCTCTTGCAAACCTGCCTTTGTTTTCTTGTATTTGTTGCGTGTTTGCTCTTGGAACTATTGCATTAATATTATCTTCATCACACTTTCTGAATTCTTTAGCATTGTAATAACCTGTATCAGCGACAATATTAAGTTTATCTACTTCTAAATTCTCTTTAGTCTCTTTTGCCATTTTATGTAGCTGTGCTACATCGTTTCCTTTAGAAGAGATATCTGTAGCTACTATAAACTTATATTTTTCATCTACAACTATCTGTGAATTATAAGCCATAAGATTATGTGCAGGCTTTTTCATGAGAGTCGCATCGGAATCAGTTTTATTATGCTGTGTTTTACCCATCAGCTCGAGTAGCTTGAGGTTTTTAGATAGCTCTTCTTGTTGATATTTTAATTTTCGTAAATCTTTTGGTAGTTTGTTGATTATATTTGATGGTTGTTTTTCTTTGTCTGAGTATTCTAATGATGTAAGGTACTCTTCTATCTCTTGTTCTATTTTACTTAAGTTTTTATTTAATGTTTTTTTCATAATCAGTTGGTTTTTAGAAGCATTAGCCCTGAGAAATGCACCATCAACTGCTTTGAGCCCATTACCAATTAAGTCTATGTTTTTACATAAGAGTACAAACTCTTTGAATACTTGCTTGAGTGCTTGAGGATTCTCTTTTCTGAAATCTGCAATAGTATGATAACTTGGGACTAAACCCTGAGTAAGCCATATGAGTTCTAAATTTCGCTTACACTCTCTTTCTAACATTCTGCTGCTTCTCACTTTATTGAGATAGCCATAGATATATATTTTTAATAGCAGTTGAGGACTGTAAGACTTCTGTCCATCTGAGCGATTACTTTTTCTGGTGTTTGAAAATTGTAGTTTAGTTAAGTCCAATAACTCAACATAGGAATCTATAGCTCTTACACTATTATCTTCATCTACATAATCATCAATACTCGGAGGAAATAATAGTTGCTGATTTCTATTTAAACCTTGTTTGTACAATTCACTCATTAATTGCCCTATATCCCTATAAACAGGGATTTTATGAGTGTTATCCTACTGAAAATATGATTTGAAACCACTTATACTTTAATATTTTTGGAGGCTTACGTGTTGTTGAGACTGAAAATGTAGTTATTTCACAGTCTCGAAGGCAAGCCATCGCTTCCAAAAGAGCTAGAGACTTTATTCTATAATTTTCTCTCATGTAAATACATTTCAAATGCTTGCGCGTCCAAAGGTTTTGAGTAAAAATAGCCTTGGATGTAGTGGCAT
>JAVETX010000084.1:0-3366 GCA_034005845.1 Sulfurimonas sp.
TTTGTGAACTCAATATGAATTCTATATGAAAAAGGGTTACATCTCTTCAATCATCTGATTGAGAAGGTGGGAGAGTTTCTCACTTGCCTCTTCCATGCGTACAAAAGTGCCTACGATATCTTTGGTGTTTTGTGCTTCAAAGACAGTGCCATTTTTAACATATTGGAGGTTACTCATCGCGCTTTGATGTACGATTTTGTGTGGTGCTTCTAGGGATGCAAAGACCTTGTTATGCTGAAATCTTTGTGCCCCCTCATTGGTATACCATTTGCCAAAACGACACTCTGTTTCAGTTAAAAACTTCGCACTCTCATCAGAGTGGATCAGTGCTGAATAGGCGTGAGATTTAAAGATCGAGTGATCGATCTTGACCAAAGAGATCAAGAACACATCGCTGAGCTTGTTTGCATCTTGTGCAGATTGTTGCGCGTTTTTATTAAAAGACTCTATCGCTTCATAGAAATACTCCATAAGTGTGACCGATTCTGATGCGAGTTTGGACATAGTCTCAGACTCCTCTTGAATGGTCACGGTCTCTTGCTGGAGTGTTGCAATGGTGATAGAGATCTCTTGGGTCGCTTTTGCTGTACGCTCTGCGAGTTTTCTCACCTCATCAGCGACAACCGCAAAGCCTCGCCCGTGTTCCCCTGCGCGCGCTGCTTCTATGGCAGCGTTGAGTGCGAGGAGGTTGGTTTGTTCTGCGATATCTTTGATAAGGTTGGCAACCGAAGAGATCTCCGCTGATTGATGCGAAAGACTCTCTACCCCATGCGTGGTTTTAGAGATACTCTCATTGAGGTTTTCAAAGTTGTGTTGCACGGTAGAGATCGACTCTATCGTCTTACTTGATGCTTCGACCGTCTTATGGGATGTATGGGCGATATGCTCCATAAGCTCACTTCCTCGCTCGATATCTTTACGGATATCTTCCATCCCACCTGTTGTACCACCACCAAGGCGGTCAAACTCATGACTGAGGTTTCCTTGCACCTCTAGTACCTTTCCAGAGACGATCCCCTTGAGAGCTACATTGAGCGGTTTGACGGCATCTTTGAAACTTCCCTTGAGTCCCGCTTCAAAGATCATTGCAGTTTTGTCACCTTTGGCAGCAAGATCGATAGCAGCAGTGGTATCACGGATAAAAGCCTCCACCTGATCTACAAGGTTGTTATACCCCCATGCGATATCAAAATAGCTCGAATCTTTAGGGATATTTGTCACCCTATCATCAAGATACCCATGCCCCGCATTTTTGATCACGTGTTGCATCTTTTTGAGCAAGATATCATCGTTATTATTGTGCTCTTTTGGGATAATAAGACCAAGAAGTGTCAGCACAAAAACTACGAGTGCAACAATAAATGCGTCACTAAGAACGAAAAAGAGAGAGAGACCAAGCCCAAGTGCAAGGAAATAGAGAACTTGTTTATTTTTGAAGATTGATAATGAATTCATCGTAAGATACCCCCTCTTTGTGAAGTGTGTCGTGGAGAAGTTTTTCAGACTCAGTGATCCCACCACGTTTTTGTGCATCAAGAAGCACTTTATAAAGAGGCTCTATCACCTCAAGTGCTTTTGGCTGTGGCTTGCGTCTGACCGAGTAGTAGCCAATAGGGTTGGAGCTTTTATCAAAGGAGGGTGTGACATTGGCATAAACCCAGTAAAAATCCCCATTTTTACATCTATTTTTGACATAGGCATTGATCGCTTGTTTGTTTTTGATACGCTCCCAGAGAAGCTTAAATACAACAGCGGGCATATCTTCATGGCGCAGGATATTATGTGGGGCTCCTAGAAGCTCTTGTTCAGAATATCCAGACATCTGTATAAATATCTCATTGCCGTAGGTAATACGGCCTTTGAGGTCCGTTTTGGAGACAATAAAATCATCCTCTTTCATGTAAATCTGCATGAAGTACCCTTTTGTCTTGATTAGCGAAATAGGAAAATTATACATTAATTATATTTGTTTTATAATAAATTGCTATAATTGGAGTAAAAAAGTGGTCACGTGGAAATAACATTACTTATAAAGTCAATCATCGGTCTTATCGTATTCCTTGCAATACTGCTCTATATCCTTCTTATTCCATCGAAAAAAGCACAAAAAAAGCCCATCAAACAAGAGTCACACCACGAAGATGACGGCTCTATGAAAACAGATAAAGCCTCACTCCTTGGTATTTTGAAAAACAAAAAAACAAGCGCGCAAGATCTAGCCAATGCGCTTGATCTCATACTCAAGCATCATGGGCGCATTCATAAGAAGTTAGGGGAGCGTTCCCATCCTGAGTTTGATTATTATATGGATGTACTCTTTACGATCTGCAGACATCCCAACACAAACAAAGAGATCATCTTGAATTTTGATAAGAGATTAGAAGAGTTGAATCTTGAGTATAAAAAAGATATTAATGAGGCGATCGCAAAGGGTCTAAACTCCAGAGGAGCTTAGGCTTTTGCTTTTTTGTGTCTGTAGGTTCGCTCTTCTTGGAGCATAGCATCGAGGGTCTCGATCACTTTCTGACTAGCAGCTTCAGCTTCTTTCATATAGCTGATAGTGTTTTTGTGCTCTTGGATGTAGCTCTCATTCTCTACGAGAGCGATCGCTTTTTTGATGTTGTCATGCACCTCTTGGTGTGGCTTGTCTAGTTTGGCAAAGCTTGCACTTTTGCCAAATCTCTCTTTTCCTTCCCCTTGGGTGTACCATTTACCAAGACGACACTCTGTGTGAGATGCAAAGCTCATATGTACTTTTCCATTGAGCACCGCTTTGTAGCCATTTGCTTTGTACAGAAGATGGTCAAGCTTGACAAGGATCATAAAGATATCATTCGTGACATCTTTGTTCTCACATGAGATCATCGAAGAGTTGTGTGCGAGTTCGTGGATTCTCTCTTTGAAAAGATCCATCTGCTCATTGGAGTCTTGTGAGAGCTCTTCCATCGATTTGGAGTGCTCGTGAACCTCTTGGGTGTTTTGCTTGAGACTTTGTACTGTAATCTCCACTTCACTTGTTGCTTTACTTGTACGCTCAGCGAGTTTGCGCACCTCATCGGCAACCACGGCAAAACCGCGACCATGTTCCCCAGCGCGCGCAGCTTCTATGGCAGCATTGAGTGCGAGGAGATTTGTTTGGTCAGAGATATCTTTGATGAGTGTGATCACCTCAGAGATATTCTCGACATTAGAATTGAGTGTATTGACCTGATCAAAAGTGCTTGTGATGTGCATCAGTAAAGAGGACATCGTCTCAGAGAGCTTGTCCACATCACTTGAAGATTCACTTGTGAGTATTCCGTTTTCATGGTTTCTCTTGTCGATATCTTCAAGAGAGTCGAGATTCTCACTCAGCTCTTTTTGGAG
>JAVETX010000008.1:0-52123 GCA_034005845.1 Sulfurimonas sp.
TTTGGCAGAGATGCCATGGTCTGTTCTAGCACCCCCTCATACAGAGTTGCAAAAGAGTCAATGCTCAAAGTGTCACTGTCACGCACACACCTAACATAATACTCATCCGACTTATTGCCGGCGCGGTCATAGCCGTTGTAGAAGTAGACACGCCACGCATAGCCTGCATTGGAAACATAGGACGAACTCGACCAATAACGGTCAGACACGACATTTGCAAACTTTGCTTTGATAGCAGGCTTTTCTTTTGATTTGTCTGTTATGCTTGAAAGCTCTAGGCGTTTTGGAAGGCGCCAATCGTCATAACCTGCAAAGCGAAGGGCAGAACAATAATCCCTCGCCCCTTGCCAGTTTTTTTTGACACTTTTTACGCTTGCATCATCCTGCCACATCAGCTGTGTTTTTGGGTCGATGACCACCTCTTTGGCATCGTCTCGAATGAGTGTATAGAAGGATTTACTCACCTCGTAAACCTCACCGCTTACACCGCTACTAAGAACTACACATGCCATGAAAATAAAAGCAGTTTTTTTCATAAGAAACTCTTTTGTTAGATTTTTGTTAGATTTTAGCGGTTTTTCACTTAGAGTGAGTTTGGATCTTTTTTACAGGCTAAAGCCTGTGTTACGGGCTTGGGATGTAGAAGTTTTCGTAACACGGGCTTCAGCCCGTACACACCTATATAATATAAAAATAGGGAATAAAATACCTAGAGAGCAGTTTTATTTTTAAAGGTTCAATACAAAAATCCAAAGATCCAAAGGGGGATCTTATTGCCACTGCCCACTTCAATATCATCTGAAACAATATAGCTCTTTGGTATATCTTTGATACCCTCAAGGGGCACCGAGGTTTGCTTGTAGCTTTTTGTTTTTCCGCCAATCTCTACAAGATAGCTCTCATCTATTAAAAAGTCACCTTTTGTAGCTATGCTTAGGCTTTTTTCTTTAAACATACTCATAAAAAACACCTCTCTTATGGTGCCGATCTCCACTGCATCGCAATAGCTATAATGCAAATTTGTGTTGCCTAAATATATTTTATCTGGCTTTAAAAAGATATTATCCCCTTTTGTTTTTGCCCTTAAAAGATTTAAGATCTTGCCCCTTTTGAGATACTCTAAATATTTATAGAGCGTTTGGTAATCACTTATCCCTATTTTTGTAGAGAGCTCTTTTATATTCACTTTAAACGGCTTTGATTGACACACGAGCCTGATAAGTTTTTTTAGGTTAATTATTTTGTCATATTCTATAGGGAAAAGAGAGGGTATATCGACCTCTATTACAGTATTGATAGTCTCTTGAAGTCGAAGCAAATAGCTCTCTTTGTCTTCAAAATAAAATGGGTAGTATCCATATTTTAAATACTCTTGAAAAAACTCAAAAGGTTTAAAAAGAGCGTTGAGCTCATAGGCTTTGTCTATATGATTGTCAAAAATCTCTTCTAAGCTCAAAGTGGGCAATTTTATCGATTTTTTCAGCTCTACAAACTCTCTAAAAGATAGCCCCCTCATATGATAGAGCAGTGCCCTTCTACTGAGATCTCCTTTAGAATGATCAAGCCGTATAGCACTACTACCGCTAAATATCACCTTGAGACTGAGCATATCATATATTTTTTTGAGTTCTATTTCAAAGTTTTTATATTTATGAATCTCATCAATTATAAGAAGCTCCCCGCCCTCTTTTGAAAATTCAAACGCTATATCAAACAAGGAATCAAGATCTACCGCATCAGCACTAAAATAGAGCTTTTTAGACAAAGGCAATTGATTTGCTTTGAGATACTGAAGCAAAAATGTTGTCTTGCCTACACCTCTAGCACCAATAATGCCGATGAGCTTTTGGTTAAAATCAACAATATCGTGTAGATACCGCTTGTAATCGCTTTCTAAAACTCTAAGATAGTTAAGTTGATACTCTTTTAGCTTTTGAAGCATCTTTTTTTCCTTTTATTGTTTAAACAATAATATTTTATCTAAAAATTATGGTTACAGCAATAAAAATTATTTTTACAGACTGAAGTCTGTGTTACGAGGTGTGTTGTTTTTGTCGTAACACGGGCTTCAGCCCGTAAAAGGCTGGCTTTTAAAACTTCACCGCAAGCGATCCTGTAATAAAGAGTGTGCTTGATTCATTTTCATTATATGCATTGTGAGCATCTTTGAGCCATCTTGCCTCTGCACGCAGGGCTACATTTTTTTGTGGCATATAGTCAAAGTTACTTGAGAGTCCGAGTGTTTTTGCACCGTGTCCGTTGCCAGCTATCACCGCTCCATCGCTATCATGCACAAACTCCGCGCGCATCCCTAAAGCGTACTCTTTGTCAATGGTGTATTTTGCCAACAAAGATGGGATGTACCACATATCGTAGCTTGAACTCCCTTTGTTTTTTTGCAACAATCCTACATCCAAGCCTGCTATCACGCTCCACGAATCATCAAGAACAAACTCTCCAAAGAGGTTGTTAAAATAGCGCATACGGCGCTGTGCATCTGGTTCGTCTGAGCCTATGAAAGTGCTCCAGTTAAGGGTTGTGCGCTCATTGGGTGTGTAGATCACCTGCGTGCCAAGTGAGAGCATCGAGTTGCCATCTTCTTTATCTATCACCTGCCAGCCGTTGCTGAGAATCGCGGCGAGTTCCCACTCTTGGCTTGGGATGTAGGTGAGTTTTGCGCCTGCTAAATAGTACGGCGAACTCTCAGCTGCTAAAGAGCGTGTGAGGGTGTAATTATCCATCGAGATAGCACTCTCAAAACCAAGATGGGAGCTAAAGACCCCCACATCAAGCCAAAGGGAATTTTCACTATTGAGCGAGAGTCCAAAGTTGGCTTCATGCAGATGCTGATAATTATCTGGCTCATGCCCGTAATTATCTTCTGGGTAAGTCCCCGCCTGAAGTGCTAGATTTGCGCGATATTTTTCATGTTCAACACTCACTTTTGCCAAAGCGAGATTGATATTAAACTCATTATGACGGTTATGATTGAAAAGAAAATCTTGTCTTTTACTTGTGTCTGGGCGATTTAGATCATAACTATAAAAAGCGTCAATAAAGCCAGAAAAATTTACTTTTGCATTTTCTATCTCTATGCTGTTTGCTTGCAACAGACTTCCAAGTGCTAGAAGCGAAACAGCCATCAAATTCTTTTTTTTGTTCATTTTTTCTCCCTATCCCCACATTTTTATCTTCATAAAAAATTATACCATTTTAAGCACCCTTCTCTCTAGCGAAAAAAATCCTTAGTTTCCTCTCAACTCCTAAATGGTATAATCGCGAAATTATTTTAACTAGCAAGGCTTATCCATGGGACAAACGATAACTGAAAAAATCTTCTCAGAACATGTCGGCAAAGCAGTTTATGCGGGTGAGATCGTACGTTCACCTATCGATATGGTGATCGGGAATGACATCACGACACCTATCTCTATCAAGGCATTTGAAGAGAGTGGTGCAACAAAGCTTGCAAATCCAGACGGGTTTTCTATAGTACTTGACCACTTTATCCCTGCAAAAGATATCGCATCTGCAAACCAAGCGCGCATCAGCCGTGATTTTGCAAAAAAACATGATCTTAAAAACTTTTTTGATGAAAAAGATATGGGAATCGAACACGCACTTTTACCTGAAAAAGGGCTTGTGGTACCTGGGGATGTGATCATTGGGGCTGATAGCCATACATGTACACACGGAGCTCTTGGAGCATTCTCTACAGGTATGGGATCCACTGACCTTGCCTTTGCAATGGTGACAGGTGGTAACTGGTTTAAAGTGCCTGAGTCTATCAAGGTTGTACTCAGTGGTAAACCTGGTAAATATACTACAGGAAAAGATGTTATCTTAGAGATCATTCGTATGATCGGTGTGGATGGAGCGCTCTATAAAACTTTAGAGTTTACAGGAAGCACTATCGAACACTTGAGCATGGATGATAGATTTTCTATGTGTAATATGGCGATCGAAGCGGGTGCAAAAAGTGGTATCGTTGCAGTTGATAAGATCACAGAGGAGTTCTTAGCAGATAAGAATCTTGCTCGTGAGCCTAAGATCCACTACTCAGATGAAGATGCTGTATATTCTCAAGTACTTAAGATCGATGTTGCAGCACTTGAGCCTGTGATCGCTTACCCGTTCTTGCCATCGAATGGTCATAGCGTCAGCCAAGCTGTAGCAGATCATATCAAAGTAGACCAAGCCTTTATCGGAAGCTGTACAAACGGTCGTCTAAGTGATCTTAAAGTGGCAGCAGAGATCCTCAAGGGCAAACGTGTCCATCCAGATGTACGCCTTATCGTTACACCTGGTACACAGATGATACTACGTGAAGCAAACAAACTTGGCTATATTGATATCATCGTAGATGCGGGTGGCGTTGTATCTAACCCTACTTGTGGTGCTTGTCTTGGTGGCTATATGGGGATCTTAGGAGACAATGAAGTCGCTATCGCTACGACAAACAGAAACTTTGTCGGACGTATGGGAAGCCGCTCTTCAAAAGTCTACCTCGCAAACTCTGCAGTAGCCGCAGCCTCTGCAATCGCAGGTTATATTACAGATCCGCGTTAAATTCCACACAACTAATCTTTTAGCATCAGCTCCTCTTTAAGGTGCTAAAAGTTAAAATGTTCATGATAAGCCACAAAATGAAATCAAAGGAAATATTATGAAAAAAATTCTTATCCCAGCGCTCCTTGCTAGTTCTCTTCTTCTCGCACAAGAGTATCAATATGAAGTCACTCCTCTTATAGGCTATGGCATTGCCGAGGGCAACCTAGATTTAGATAATCAGTTTTTGATGGGTGCAGAGCTTCAATACAATACTGATACACTTATTAAACCTGAGCTAAGTGTTTTATACACAGATGCAGATTATGAGAACTCTTCTGTAAGTACAGATATTTTTCGTATCGCTATCAATGGAGTCTATGAATTTGATAAAGTTGGTAGCATAACGCCATTGGCAAAAGCAGGTTTAGGATACGAGACTATCGACAAACATTATGCAAAAAACACTGATAGTGCCTTTGCAGATATGGGTGTTGGAGCAAAGATTCCATTTACAGATGCTATAGCTCTCAAACTCGAAGCAGTATATATGCTCAAAAATAATAATAACAGATGGGATAACAATCTTGCTATGTTAGCTGGTATTAATTTTTCTTTTGGAGCAAAGGCGCAAGAGGAACGAGAAGTAGAAAAAACACAAGAGGCTCCTAAAATAGTTGATGGTGATGATGACAATGACGGTGTTCTTAATTCACAAGATAAATGTCCAAACACTCCAGAGAACGATAAGGTTGACGCAAATGGATGCACGATCGTACTTGATGATGATAACGATGGTGTTGTAAATGCAAATGACAAATGTCCAAGCACTCCAAAAGGTGACCAAGTAGATGCAGATGGATGTAGTATTGTTTTAGATGATGATAACGATGGTGTAACGAATGCTGCGGATGAATGTCCTAACACACCAAAAGGACACAATGTTGATCAAAATGGTTGTTCAACAGACCTAGATCTTCATATCAAGTTTGAAACTGCATCCTTTAATGTAGATGCTGATTCTCTCAAACGTGTCAAAGAATTTGCTTCTTTCTTAAAAGATATGCCTTATTTTTCAGTACAGATCATTGGTCATACTGACAGCCAAGGTCGTGAAGATTCAAACCAAAAACTATCCGAACGTAGAGCTAATGTTGTCAAAGAGCTTATCATTCAAGAGGGTGTTGAGGCTAGCAAAGTAAGTGCGATAGGTATGGGTGAATCTTCTCCAATTGCTACGAACGATACAGCCGAGGGAAGAGAGCAAAACAGACGTATCGAAGCAAAACTTCTTAGAAAATAATATGTTTGAGCTCCCTTGCGTCATCTTTGCAGGTGGTAAATCGAGCCGTATGGGGGAGGACAAAGCGCTCCTCCCTTTTGGTACCTACAATACACTCACAGAATTTCAATACCACAGACTCAAAAAAATTTTCAAAGATGTTTTTATTTCGTGTAAGTCAAAAGAAAAGTTCTCTTTTGATGCACCTTTTATCGAAGATATTCCTACATCCCAAGCCTTTGCCCCAACAGCAGGTTTTGTAGCGAGCTTTCACGCCCTTACATCCCAAGCTTTTTTTGCTATTAGTGTCGATGCTCCCTTTATAGACGAAAAGATCATCGCAACACTTATACAAAGTGATAAAGAGGCTTGGGATGTAGATGCCACCATAGCGCGCTCAAGCCATGGAATGGAGCCAATGTGTGGAATCTACCACCGTTCTCTTCAAGGGGAATTTGAAAAGATGCTCCAAGAGGACAATCACAAACTTGGGTTCTTACTCAAAAATGTCAAGACAAACTTTGTCTCTTTTGAAGAGAGTCAGCCTTTTAGCAATCTCAACCACCCTCATGAATACAAAGAAGCGTTAAAATTTTTAAAAAACTCTTGATATATTCATCTATTTTTGCTATTATTTCCATCTACAAAAAGACGCGGGAATAGCTCAGTTGGCTAGAGCGTCAGCCTTCCAAGCTGAGGGTCGCGAGTTCGAGTCTCGTTTCCCGCTCCACAAAATCACAAATTTACCTACACTTTGCTATAATCAAAACCTAAACATTACAATAAACGAGAAACAATGAACCTAACCCATTTGGACGAAAAAGATAGACCTAAAATGGTCGATGTAAGTGAAAAAAACGCAACAACACGTGTAGCTATTGCAAGTGGTATTATCGAGATGAGCCAAGAGGCTTACGACGCAATAGTAAGTGAAAAGACAAAAAAAGGTCCTGTACTTCAAACAGCCGTAATCGCTGCTATCATGGGGACAAAAAAAACAAGCGAACTCATCCCAATGTGCCATCCACTCAACCTTAGTGGCATCAACTGCGACGTAGAAGAACTCCCAGAGCTTCCAGGGTTCAAACTCACCCTTACAGCGAAACTCACAGGGCAAACAGGTGTAGAGATGGAAGCGCTCACAGGGGTGAGTATCGGGCTTCTTACCATCTATGATATGGTCAAAGCAATTGACAAAGGGATGGTGATCCGTCACGTACAACTAGAACAAAAATCGGGAGGCAAAAGTGGAGATTATCAACGATAGCAAAGAGAAATTAGAGCTTGAGTACCCTTGTTCGTGGTGCTACAAACTCATTGGTTATGAAAAAGAGGCGATAGAGCGAGCGATCCATGAAGTGATACTTGAGCGTGAGCACAATTTGACCCATTCTAATTCAAGTAAAACTGGAAAATATGTGAGTATGAATCTCGATCTCGTTATACTCAATGAAGATGAGAGAAACTTTATCTATGAGGCTCTCAAAGCACACCAAAATATCAAAATGGTACTCTAAAAGGAGAGATGATGGAACTCGAAAAACTACAAAGAGATTTGAAACAGTCTTACAATATGAAGCTAGCAAACGTAGATGAGCGCGTGAAGGATATCGTCAAGCATCTTATCAAAGAGTGGGATGTAGATGCAAACAACCTTAGTATCGGTGAGCTTCGCGCCTTGGCGACAAGTATCCTTGATATTGAGACAAAAGCCTTGCATGATGAAGTGGAAGCTCTTCTTGCTCAAAAAGAGCAGATAGAGAGAAGCTTAGAGAGAAAATCTATGGCATTACAAGAGCTCAAATATACTGTTTTTAATGCGATGGAAGCACAGGTTGACCCAGAGCAAACTCAGATTTTAGCAAAGCTCCATCAGATCAAACTTCAGTCGATTGACCTTTATGATATTTTAGGTGAGATCGTAGAATCAGCGATCATCACTACGCTTGAAAAAGATCAAGATAGAGATATCACAGATATCACAGAAGAGCTTATCAAAGAGATCACCTATGAAGCTATCAAAGAGGGATCACTCAACACTATACGTATCCGTAAGATACTCTCTACCATTTTACAATCCGCTGTGGATGTAGCAGAAGCAAGCCCAACCAAAGCGCGTGAAATACTCACAGCAACACTCAAAGGGATGCGTGGTGGACTTGTCTATTCTATCGATAGATTTAAAAAGCGTTTGGCGTTTATCCCACCTGAAGCGAAAAACATCTTGATAGAGGACTATGATACGATCATCGAAGACCTCAATCAAACAGATGTTCTCTTCTCTCAAGTGGTACAAACAAAAGCGCAAGAAAACTCTACGAGTGTGAGAAAACTTCTTTTAGAGATCAATGAAACGATGCACTATGATCTCGAAGAGCTTGTACATATCTCAAAAGAAGCAGCGGATGTAATGCGTGAGAAGTTCTCTGCATTTGCAAAAAGTGCAATGAAACGTGGAGGAGAAGCGCTTCAATCACCAAAAGCGCAAGAAGCAAAACGTATGGGTATCCAAGCGTGGATAGCAGCCAAAGAAGCCTTAGGAAGCGCTATAAAAACAGCCAAAGGGAAAATGGACAAATAGATCCTTTGGCATAAATGCCAAAGGATTTTTAATCAAGAAGAGTGATGCAGTCCTCAGAGTTTGTTGGGATAAGGCATAAGAACTCATAATCCTCTGCTCCTACCACCTCATAAGAGTGGGCTACACCTGCTGGGATGTAGAGGACATCATCTTTTTTTGCTCTATACTCTTTTCCATCCATAATCACTTTTGCCTCACCACTCAGCACATATTGCTCATGCTCTACGGTATTGGTATGAAGTGGCATATGCCCACCACTTTTGATCGTAAACTTTCTCATGGCAAAATTAGGAGCATCTTGTGCACCAATCAACACTTGTACTGATGTGCCACTACCTGCAGCTATTTGGTTTGAATCAAACTCACTAACATTTTTTATCATCTAGATATCCTTTGCCATAGTAAATACGTGTGCAAAATCGCTTTGGTAGTCTGCGCAGCGATCACAAATAGGATCGCCCCCGCGATAAGGGTAAGGGCAGCGACACTCATGGCACATCACCATCTCATAGTGCACAAGCTCTTCTCCTCTATCATAAGCAAAGTTCACAAGATCGATCCCCTCAGTGGTGTGGATCGCATCTGTTTTACAAATATGATCACATATCCCACAAGAGATACAATCCCCTACGTTGAAATTAATTCCCTGTTTATCTGAGGTCTTTAACAATGCGCCTGTTGGGCAAAACTGTACACAATCCCCACAGTTAGTACATGCAGAAAAGATGATCTCTTTTTTCGCAAAGAGTCCAAAATTTGTCTGGTGCGATGTTGTAGCAAATTTTGTAAGATTGTTTTTAATAGCACGTTTGAGATTGAGAAACTTCAGTGGTACGCCGTGAGAATTAGGATCTCTTTGGTGAAGTGTAGTCACAGAAGGAGTGTTTAGATCGGTATCTTCTTTCGTACTTGCATCTTTTACTTTAGAAAATGCAGCTTTAAAGAGCGCCCGTTTAGGGTTTTCTTCTTCGATCTTTTCCTCAAGTGTCTCTACGCTGTTTTCTACCCCACAAGCCAGAAGAAACTCATTTGCTTTCGCGATCTCTTCACGTATAAAGTTTTCTACTTTTTTGTCTTTATTGAGCGCACACGATTCGCAATGTGTCATATCACACACAACAGATTCTTCTGCATTGAGCGCCATAGTAATATAATGATGTACACCAAAAGCACCAAGGCAGTTGGTTGTTTTTTTACAAGAGAGCGTCTTATTCTCGAGAGAAGGAAACTCCTGAGTATAAAGGTTAGGATCAAAATGTTTGATGCTCAGCGCCTCTGTAGGGCAGCTTCCAATACATGCTGAACACTCTATACATTCATTGGAATAAAGTTTAAGTGCATTTCTTACGATATCAAAAGCGCCCACAGGGCAGATATCTACACATTTTTGGCATGCATTAAAATGGTAGTCATTACGTATACAATTTGTTCCACTATAAGAGAAGAGTTCAGATCTTTGAACAAAGCTTAAATCATTCACTCAAACGCTCCATCTCTTGGCTACAATACTCAAAGTCAGCAACAACAAACTCTACGATAAAGTCGCAGATATCTCTATAAAAAGGTGTATTTGCCATAGATTTCATCCCTATCATATAAGGTACAACCCAAATAAAAAGGTGCTCTTTTAAAAAATCGTACTGAGGTTTTTTCTCATCTCTATAGATAAGGGTCTGCATAAAAGCAAACTCTATCGAGAGATGATCGGGTGCCATAAGATCACTTTGATCCATATTGAGCTCAAATCCATGTTTATAATAAAAATTCATCACAGGATTTTGAAGCCCTACGAGCGTCTCATTCTTCGCATCAAGAACAAATGATTCTACCGCTTGTGTATTGATGACGAACATAGAAGAGAAGTCCTCATTGAGTGAGTCTAGGATCATCTCATCTGTATGACTCTGGAACCACTCCTTTGTATCTTCACCAAGAAGCTCTAAGAGATCTGTGTTTTTACGTAAGTCTTTGATATAGTTTTTATCTGCAACATCTGCCATTGTACGAGATAAAAAAGCGTATATATAGAGTCTGTACTCTTTATTCATAAGTGTCCTATTATTAAAGTATTTGGGATTTTTATCATAACTTCGCTTGAAGACGATAGAGCGTTATGAAGTATGTTGAAGTTATAAGAAAAACACCACTTAAAGCCCAAAGGGCTTTAAGATTAGAGACAACCTTTGAAGAAAGACTTCTTCGGTGGTGGTGGTGCTTTAAACTCTTTTGCATAAAGAGTGTTTGTAGAAGCATCGTATTCACCTACGATACTTACATCATTACGGTTGATACCTGTATCGATAAGACTCATATCAAGTTCAGTTACGTCTAATTTGTACGAGATCCCATCAACGTGTGAGTAAAGTACTAACTGTACTTTTCCAAACACGCCTGGTTCAAACTCTTGAAAACAGCCGTCTGCTCCACAAACATAGTTTTCTAAATAACAATCTTTAAATGCACCTGATTCAGCACATGTATCGATTGTTAAAAAACCCATTTTTTCCATCGGAACTAGCTCAGTGCTTGCTTTTTCTGCTGGTTTTGGCTCTTCACCACATCCAGAGAATGCAAGCATAGCAGCTAAAGTAAGTGCCGAAGTTATTAAACTTAAAGTTTTCATTACTTAACCTCCGCTTTTAAAGTTTGTAGGTACGCAACTATATCTTCGATATCTGATTTCTCTAAGTAATCAAATCCTGGCATAGTTGAAACTCTTTTACCATCCTCTAGATTATACCACGGGAATGATGAATGAGCATTTCTGTTGTATCCTGGAACAACTACAGCTGATGGAGCAACAAGAGACTCTCTTAGATAATCAGCACTTGCATAACCACCGATATTTTTTAGACCTGGTCCCATAAGGTTCTCAGCATCACCCTCTTCCATTTGGTGACAACCAGTACATCCATTGTTCATTGCTGCTTCTTTCCCTTTTGCAGCATCCCCTTTAGATGTTTCAGTCAGAGAAGTTAAAAGCTCTTGTGAACCTTGTTTCCCTTCTAGTTTTACAGCTGTCCAACCAGTAAGGTATTTAAGACCATTACGACCAAGTTTTCCACCATCCCAAATAGCTAATGCTACAGGAATAACAGCTTGATTAAGATCTACGTACGCATCTTTAAGTGGGCGTGAAAGTGTACCTTCCCAGCCTTTACCTACATAACCGATACGTGCATATGAAGTGTTGCTTCCATCTTTGATCTCAGTAGTTGAGCGGAACCCCTCTGCAACAAAACTTCTCTCATAATCATTGCTCGCTAAAGATTTTACTTTTTTATTAAAGTTTGCAAGATCTTTTCCAAATAGATCCGTTTGATTTGGATTTACTTGATGCGCAACGTCACCGTTTCCATTTGGCTCAAATGTTCCAAATGCTTCTTTTTGAAGGTGTACTACAACAGGACGACCCTCTGAACCCATACCAATGTATGGAAGTTCTTTAGGGTTAGATGCATCAGATGCGAATTGCATAGCAAATCCATCAGCATATCTATCAATACAGTTTCCTGTAGTAACATTTTTGCTTCCATCAGCCCATTTTACTAAAAATGCGATCTTTGAACCATTATAAAGTGCTCCGATCTCAGCTTTGATAGCTTGCGCTTCTTTGTTAATGTTGTTTGCTTCTTTATCATTAAACTTGATAGTTGTTTGTGGATAAAGAGTCACTTCAGTCATCTTAGCATTTTTCCATACATCGTAGTTGTAGCTAACTTTATCAAGATTAGCGTTCACTTTTACCGCTGTAATCACAGAGCTAGCAGCTACCGCTGTTGCGATAACACTAGCTGATACTAGAGTAGTTACTAATTTTTTCATTAATGATGCCCTCCTGCTGTATGACCATGTCCACCATGAAAGAAATTCATTTCATGTCCAGCTTTTGTATGTTTACCAGCTATATAACGAGTATCTACAGGTGCTAATGGATTTTGACCATTGTCACGTGCTACTTGTTGATAGTAGTTGTTGTCAAGACGGAACATATCTGAGTGTTGGTATGCAATTAAGATATCCATTAATTCACTCTCACCAGTCTCTTTACGTTTTTTCATCTCATCTTTTAATGTTTTGATCGCACCATGAACTTCTGGTCCAAATAATTTTTCAAGCTCTTCGATTGGAAGACGTCCTGAATCAGGAATGATCTTACCATCAGCATCGAATTTTACTGGAGATTCGGTTGGTGGAACATAATAAACATTTGGTTGAGTACCATAATCACTTCTAAGCCCTAGTGCAACTTTGTACTTATGTACAAGTTTGTATACTTGAGACTCTTCATCATCTAAGAAACCAACAAAACGGATACGCCCAACACATTGTTGTGCACACGCTGGTGGAAGACCTTGCTCGACACGTGGGAAACAAAGGATACATTTCTCAGATTTAGAGATTTTTGGGTTGAAGTAGATTTTTTTGTAAGGACAACCCGCGATACAGTAGCGGTACCCTTGACATCTATCTAAGTCAACTAAAACAACACCATCTTGCTCACGTTTAAAGATCGCATCACGAGGACACGCACTTAAACATCCAGGATTTGTACAGTGATTACAAATACGTGGAAGATAGAAGAAGTAGTTGTCTTGTGGGAATGCACCAGCACCCTCATCTTCATCCCAGTTTGGTCCCCAAGTTGGTTCTACGTTTGGCTCAAAGCTTGCTCCGCCTTGAAGTGCATCGTAGTTATAATCCCAAGGCACACCGTAATCTGCCTCAAGGTTTGGAATAACACCTGGTTGTAAGTCACCAGCAGCATCAAAACCACCACCTAACTCCATCCAGTTTTTAGGATAACCAGTACCAGGATACGTCTCAACGTTATTCCAGTACATATACTCACGACCATTTCTATTAGTCCATTGAGTTTTACATGCTACAGTACATGTTTGGCACCCGATACATTTGTTCAGGTCCATAACCATTGCTAATTGTCTTTTTGACATCTATGCTCCTTAAACTTTTGCTTTTTCATAGTTAACAGCACCATCGTATGCGTACTGGTTACCATCCCAAAGACCACCAAATTTGAGGTGACCCCATCCATCTGCCATCTCTAAGAGGTTAAGAGATGTAGGTACAACTTCATTGTGACCTTTGTTAAACTTATACATGTACGGTTCCCATCCATGCTCAAGTACTAAACCATCAGCTGGAGCAGAAGAACTCAGTTTTGCCATTGCATAGAACTCACCAAGGTTATTGAATACACGGATAGTATCACCATCTTCAATACCCTTAGTCTCTGCTACTACACGGTTGATCTGAATAGCCGGAACACCACGCTGTAAGCGAAGAAGTGTACGTGACGTCTTGTAGTTCGAGTGGATAGACCATCTCGCGTGTGGCGTCATTAACACATACGGATACTCTTTACGTTGTGGACGGATCCCTTCCATACCAGTATTTGTCGCAGCACCCATTCTGATATACATCTCATGGTCAACATAGAATGTTTGACGGCCAGACATTGTATGAAGTGGCTGAAATTTGTATAAATGGTTCTCATTTGAGTTGTATGGCTTATCTGAATAAAGTGGTGATGTTTGTGCCGCTTTTTCATTGATAAGTAAGAAACCACCCATTTTATACATTTTTTCCATAGTCCATGGCTCATATTGCTCACATTTTTCAAGAGCAGCTTGAACAGCCATTTTGTCCGTACCAAGGTAAACTTCACCTTCACCCTCAGACTCTTCATCTGTATTTGTATATTCTTTGTGGAATATTGTAAGGTCATGGTACCCTGGTCTTGCATAACGTACATCATCTTTTACTTTCGCTTTATCAACGTTTTGAGGACGATTTGCGATCTCTTCGAGTTTTTTCGCTAAAAGTGTAAACATACTCCACTCATCCATCGCTTCACCAACATTTTTGATGTTTGCAACTGGCTGTGCTAAGTTTGTAAATCTATGGTAACCCGGAGATGTTCTAAGGTCATACACTTCATAGTGAGATTTTGCTGGAAGTAATACATCCGCATACTGTGCAGCTTCACTCATTCTATAATCAACATATGCAAAGAAATCCATTCTACCTAAGAATGCTTTACGATATTCATTCCCTTTGTTACGTCTAAAAGTTGAATCCGCAACAATAAGAGCTGTCGTTGGTAACCACCAAGGTTTTACAACGTTTCCGTGTTCACTTGTAAGGTTGTCTCCACCATTTTTACCAGCTTCTAGCATTTCGCTAAGAACTGCCATATACTCTTTCTTACTCATTCCGTTTTGTGCACGTTTCACATCTTCATCTGTGAAGTACTCATCAAACGTTTTCATTCCGTTACCATTCATGAACTCACCAACGAATCCAGAACCAAAACGTGGGTTATATTTCCCACTAAATCCTGAAAGCGCATCTAGTCCTGAAAGTTGGAACTCATTTTCTGTATTAATACCACCGTATGGCCCCATACGACCTGTAAGTCCACAGATAGAAGCAACGTTCCAAATAGTCATCATACCGTTAAAGTATTTATTGAGTGAGAACCCTGTTGTGATCTCAACAACTTTTGGTAAAGCGATATCTTTTGCAAGTTGTGTAACAGTCTCTGGATGTACACCTGTAATATCTTTTGTAGCTTCTGGTGCAAATTTCGCAGCAGATTTTTTAAGCATCTCAAATACAGTTGTTACTTCTCTTTTATGTCCATGAATATCTGTGATAGTCCAAGAACCTTCAAGTGTAGGTTTTACATCTTTTGGTAGGCGAAGCGTACGTGTATCGTGACCCTCTGTACCTGGCATTAAGAAAGGTTTACCATCTGTTTCGTTCATACAATAGAATTGCTCATCCCATTTATGGTGAAGCTCTTTATCTTCTGTATGCTCAAGATCATTTCTTCTGATCATTTTTTGTGTCTTCACATCTACTAAGAAAGGAAGGTCTGTATAGAGTTTTGCAAACTCTGGTTTATACATTTTGTGTTCTAAGATTTGGTGGATAACACTCATCGCTAAGATATTATCTGAACCAGCTTTGATTGGGATCCAAAGGTCTGCAGATTTTGCAGTTGCATTGAATTCTGGAGTAATAACGATAATTTTCGCACCGTTATATTTTCCTTCCCATACAAAGTGAGCATCAGGGATACGTGAAACTGAAGGGTTACCACCCCACATTACAGCAGTATCAACTGTGTACATGAAATCCCAAGTACATCCAAGGTTCCCCTCACCATATGCAATAGCAGCACCAGAGAACATATCCCCTAGGTAAGATGATGGATAGATACGGTTCGCACCAAGTTGTGTAGAGAAACGTAGTACGGAACCACGACGACCCTCAGTTAAAAGACCCGTACCAGCGTGTACCATAAGTTTATCTGGACCACGTTCTGGGTCAGTAAGTGTGTCAAAGATGTTTTGACAGATCTTTTCTGCTGCTTCATCCCAACTTACACGTTTCCATTTTCCTTCACCACGCTCACCTGTACGTACCATTGGATAAAGGATTCTATCTTTTTGGTACATTGTTTGTGAATGCTGAACACCTTTGTTACAACCACGTGGGTTAAAGTCAGGGATCTTTGCATTGATGATCGGATAGCGAGCTGATTGGTTCTCACGTGTAATTACACCATTGTGTGACCAAACTTCCCATGCACAGTTTCCTTGACAGTTTACACAGTGGTATGCAAATCCGTGTTCCTCTTTTTTACCATAAGTAAAAGAGAACTCATTTCTGTACATATCCTCTGTATAGTTTGTGTTTGGATACTCATTTTTTCCATTTTCAATGCTCATGGCATCAGTTTTTGCAAAAAGGCTACCTTGAGAAGCAACCAACGCAGCTGTCATTCCTGAAACTTTAAGGAAATTTCTACGCTTATTATTCATAACTTTTGTCATATCTTAAACCTCTCCCTTATCTTTTTAGTGGTAAGTTCATGTCATTACCCCAAACGTCCCAGCTACCAGTAAATACTTTAATATTTTCGTAACCTAGAAGTTTTAGAGCTGTAATGTGCTCAGAACCACGACCTGCACCAACCATACAATATGCGTATATTGTTTTATCTGGAGTGATACCATATTTTGCGTATACATCTTTTAACTCTTTTGCAGATTTAAAAGATTTTTTGTTTTTCATATCTGAAATCTTGTTCCACTCAACAAAAGTAGAACCTGGGATGTGACCACCACGCGCCACATTGTCCATTTTTCTCTCACCAATAATTTCTGACATTGCACGAGAATCGATAATCACATATTTTGAATCTTTTCCATTTTTACGAATGTCTTCCATTGCAGTTACAAGCTCTTCTTTTCCAGCAATTAAAGAAAGATCGATATCATCTTTATTGATTTTATACGTCTTAGGTTCAACTTTTTCTGGACCCTTAATAACGATCAAATCTTTTTCAGCTTTTTTCAACTCTGCTTGAATTGATTTTTGAATTGATTTACTCTCTTCTAGAATCTTCTCAGCTTCTGCTAACTCAGCATCAGAAAGAACTTTATCGCCTCTTTTGTGATCTCTTACTTTAAATCTATATGGCTTGATTCTTTCTCTCTCAGCGTTGAGTTCATCTTGAATTTTGTCATATTTGATTTGTGCAGGATCGATCTCCATGATCGCGTTACGCCCACCATTTAACACTTTTAAGTTTTTATGTCCAAAACTTTGGAAAAAAGAATAAACACCTGTTGCATTTGGTCCTTTAAAGTCATCATAAGCGATTATCAGCGTATCGTTATCAATCCCCTTAGATCCAATATATTGCTCCGCATCATCAATACAACGGTATAATGGTGCACAGTGCATCTCTCCTGTAATATCTGAATGATGTAAGTGGTGTGCATACATCTCGACAGAACCCTTAATGTGTCCTAACTTAAACACATCTTCACTATCTCCTGAAACAAACATTACACCTTCTTTACCAACTAACTTTATAGCATCTTCTGCAGATATTAGAATAGTATCATCCACATATCCATCAGCCGCCATAAGAGGGGTGAAAGTTAATGTTGCTGCAAAAGCTAATGTTTTTAGCAATTTCTTCATCCGTGCTCCTTCTTTTTCTTTGTTTGTGTTGCAACATCTTACAATAAGTAAAGTTTACTTTTATAAGCTGGAATGCATTCAACGGAATAACGTGCTTATTATATGTTTATGACTCTTATGAAAGCATTAAATCACAATAATATCACATAACTTTATTACCAAACGAAACACAAAAACATTAGTAATAATTATTATAATGTCAGCGAATCTTATGGTACTGGTCCACGATAAATTTGTAACATAATAACGGTACTTTAGGCTTAAATTAATAAATTACCCCTTGCTTTTAAAGAAGAAAAAGCAAGAGTTTGCTATATTCTCAAAAAACTATCACAATTAAAAAAAGAGAGTAAAATATGACAGAAAAAGAGATTTTAGATGCTATTGAAAAGAGTGATGAAAACAAATTATTAGAGGCTCTTGATGCAAGAGAACTTGATATCGAACTGGTTAAAAAAATATATTATCCCTTTAAAGAGCATAAAGAGATCGTAGGTCAAGTTGCTATGAATCTAAGCCTGAGAACCTCAGTCTATGACAGAGAGAAAGAGTATAGCGAAACGATGGTAGAGCTCTTACGCGATCTAGCTGTCAATGAAGCAGATATGGGAGCGAGATGGGCTGTTGCAAAAAACCCTCATACACCTCAGGATGTACTCATCACACTCGCTTCAGATGAAGTGAATCTCGTACGCGCGCTCGTTGCGACCAATCCAAATACCCCTGCTTCTATTTTAGAGAAGTTTTTTAGTGATGAAAAGATCGTCCGTGATGGACTCTCAGGCAATCCTAGCACTCCAGTAAAAATACTTAAAATACTAGCAGATGACGCAGACAAAATGGTGCGTATGCGACTTGCAGAGAATCAAAATGCGCCTCTTGATATTTTAGAAAGTCTTCTTCAAGATTCTGACCCAAATGTTGCAAAAGCAGCCCAAGTGAACAAGGAGGCAAGAGCATGAAAAAAAGAGGAAACTCAATGAAAAGCAAGTTTACTGCTTTAGAAAACAACTTTCTCAACACCTTTTTTTCAGGTCTCTATATCAGCGCCAATGAGTTTATCACTATAGGGAAAAAAGTGGGACTTGCTATGGGGATGAACTCAAGAGAACTCCTTATCAAAGAGCTTCTTAATAAGGCTGATGAAGCGGGTAAACTCGAAGAAGTTGTTACCCTACTTAACACCCTTATTAGCGAACGTGTCAATCAGTATCACTCTTTGAGTATGGACTATCCCTCTTGCGCGGGAATGCTCTCGGTACTTGCACAAAAAGCCAATGCGACCAAATCACTCTTAGCAAGCCAAACGCAAAGGAATCCTTATGAATAGTAAAGAGTTGCAACAAAGCCTCAAAAAGCTCAAATACCCTGGAATTGACAGAAGTATCGGAGATCTGAAACTCTTAGGAGAGATCAAAGTTGTCAACAATGTTGCTAATATCGAACTTTTAACGATCAGTGATGATTCATATCTCAATGTCAAAAAGCTCATCGAAGAAAACTACGCAACGCAGTTTGATGCACTCAACATCACAAAGAAAAATCTCGAAGCAAAAAAAGATATGAACTACGGGCACAGTGCATCCCCAAATAATCGTGCTCCCTATGCTAAGAATATCATAGCCGTTACAAGTGGAAAAGGGGGCGTTGGTAAAAGTACTGTGAGTGTCAATATCGCTATCGCTCTTGCTCAAAAAGGATACAAAGTAGGGATCTTAGACGCGGATGTCTATGGACCTAACATCCCAAGACTTACCAATACCGATCTACAAAGAATAGCATGGAATGATGATAACAAGATAGTCCCAGCTGAGAACTACGGAATCAAGATCATGAGTGTTGCACTCACCACTCCAACCATGGATACACCTCTTGTATGGAGAAGTTCAGTCGCTGTCAATGCGCTGATTCAATTTTTAGAGGATGTTGCTTGGGGTACGCTTGATTTTATGGTGATCGATATGCCTCCAGGAACTGGGGATGTACAACTCACCATCGCTCAAGAGCTTCCAATCAGTGCAGCCGTACTTGTAACTACACCTCAGGTAGTTGCAACTGATGATGTCTCACGCGCTGTGATGATGTTTAAAGATATCGGTGTAAAGATGGCAGGGATCGTTGAGAATATGAGCTTTTTTATCGCACCTGATACGAAAAATCGTTACGATATCTTTGGAACAGGTGGAGGCGATAAGATCGCTCAAAAATATAACATCCCATTTCTTGGTGGAATTCCTCTAGATATGGCAGTACGCGAAGCTTCAGATAAAGGGGAGCCACCTGTAGCTCTTGGAAGCAGTGAGCAAAAAAAATATTACCAAGACGTCGTCGATAATATCCTCAAAAACTCAAACTTTACCCTTGATAACTAGAGAATCTCTCTAGTTATTTTGCTTGGTAATAGCTTTTTACCCCATCCATTCTTGTTCCCATATTTAACAGCAACATATCTGCAATCACAAGTGCCGCCATCGCTTCACATACGATTGTACCACGAACTGCAACACACGGGTCATGGCGCCCTTTGAGTGAGAAATTGAGCTCCTCGTTATGAGTATTTACCGTCTCTAACTCTTTAAAGATCGAGGGCGTTGGCTTAAAATAAACATTAAGAATAATCTCTTCTCCATTACTGATACCACCAAGGATTCCCCCTGCATGGTTTGTTTTAAACCCATCTGCACGGATTGCGTCATTGTTTTGAGAACCTAGAGTCTGCGCGCTGAGGCATCCATCTCCTATCTCTACGGCTTTGACCGCATTGATCCCCATCATTGCATCTGCTAAAACGCCATCGAGCTTGTAATAGAGAGGCTGTCCAAGTCCTACAGGTGCGCCCACAATACGAACACGCGCCACACCACCCACAGAATCATGATCATTTTTCGCTGTTAGTATCGCCTCTTTTTGTAGCTCTTCTTTATTTGGATCAAGTGCGTAGATAAGGCTTTGTTTTGCATACTCATAATCAAAATTTTGCCCTTGTATATCATGAACCGCTGCAATGCCACTCTCTATAGAGATACACAGCTCAGCGAGCATCAGTTTTGCAATCGCTCCAGCTGCAACTCTTGCTGCTGTTTCGCGCGCAGAGCTTCTTCCACCACCGCGATAATCACGCAAACCATATTTATGAAAATAGGTAAAATCAGCGTGTCCAGGGCGAAAAACATCTTTGATATTCGTATAATCTTTTGATTTTTGGTTGGTGTTATAAATCACCATCGCAATGGGTGTTCCTGTAGCCCTTCCCTCAAAAACACCGCTGAGGATCTCTACTTTGTCCGCTTCTTTTCGCGCTGTTTCAAACTCACTTTTTCCAGGCTTTCTTCTGTCAAGCTCGCTTTGGATGTAGTCCTCATCTATTACAAGACCTGCAGGAACTCCATCAAGTATACATCCCAAGGCTGTTCCATGAGACTCGCCAAAAGTGCTGAGTCGTAATTTTTCTCCAAAACTATTCACGGTGTATCCCCTCTATTTTTTCATATTTTTGAGCATCTCTACGGCAAGCTTTGCTGCTTCTTGTTGGGCAATTTTTTTACTTTTTCCAATCGCTCTTGCGTACTCTTTATCCTCGATCACTACAGCAAGCTCAAACTCTTTTTTGTGATCAGGTCCACGACTCGATATCACCTTATACTCTGGTGTGATCCCAAAACGTGCTTGTGTGAGTTCTTGGAGCGTTGTCTTAAAATCTCTAAACAAAGAGTCCAAAGAGATATCTTTGTGATTTTTTTCTATCAAATCGATCGCGATCTCTTCTACTTTTTTAAGTCCTGCTTCAAGGTATATCGCTCCCATCACTGCCTCAAAAGCATTCGATAAAAGGGAAGGTTTTTCACGCCCTCCATTATTCTCTTCTGCATTGGAGAGATAGATGTAATCCCCAAGATCAATAGAGCGTGCGAGCTTATCAAAGCCATCTTCATTCACAAGTGAAGCGCGAATCTTTGAGAGTTTTCCCTCATCAGATTTGCGAAACTTTCGAAATAAATACTCCCCAACCACAAGGTCAAGAACAGCATCTCCCAAGAACTCTAATCGCTCATTATCGTAGGGCTGTTTGTAGCTTTTATGCGTCAGCGCTTCGATAAGGAGCTTTTTATCTTGAAACTCATATCCCAAGGTTTTTTGCAAGGCTTCTAAATCTTTAATCATAATTTCCTCATTATGCACAGCTATGCAAGTGAATCTTTTGCTTTTTGTGCTTCATCACGTGCAATTTTATCACACCTTTCGTTTTCCTCATGCCCGTTGTGCCCACGAACCCAGAGGGCATTCACTTTGTGAGGTTTTGAGACTTCGATATATCTTTGCCAAAGTTCAGGGTTTTTAACCTTTTTAAAATCTCGCGCAATCCACGCACTCAGCCATTCATTGATCCCTTTGACCACATAAGAGGAATCAGAGATCACCTCCACTTCACATGGTTCTTTGAGTGCTGCAAGCCCCTCTATAACGCCTAAAAGCTCCATACGATTGTTGGTCGTGTGTGCATCACTTCCTGAGACGATTTTCTCGTGATCACCAAATCGCAAAATCGTCCCATAACCCCCAGGTCCAGGGTTTCCAAGAGCACTTCCATCACTGAAAAGAGTTATTTTCTTCACTAAAATCCCTACGATAATCTTTACTTAATGTAAAATCGACTGTCTGAGTATCAATGCCATGGCATGCACTACATCTATGAAAAGCAAACGGATACGCCTGTTTACACTCTTCACAAATATACTCAAAACTCAAACTCGCATTGGCTTTTCCATGCAGATGGATCAATACATCCAGCTCAAAGATAGAGCTTCTTTGTGCAAGATTCAAATCACCTCGAGCAGTGTAAAGCTCTCGCAAAAAGCCATTTTTTGTAATTATATCCAAATCAAGATCTTTGGCTTGTATTCCCCAAAGAATATCAATGAGCTTGTCGCTTTTAGAGTGATCAAAGTGTCTCCACGCGAGTTTTGGATCTACTTTGAAAAGATATTCAAAGATCATATAGGTGAGTTGGTGCGTTTGTTTGTAGATATCCAAAAGCTGTGCAGATTTCTCCTCAGCTGATTTTTTCATATCATTTAATATTGAGAGCACTTTGAGGTATGAACTATCCATACTCACATCTTTTTCAAGCTCATCGAGTGGCTCTAAAACCTCTCGTGCCCTCTCATATTCTCGCGTGTATTCATAGATCAAGAAGAGATAACGAAGCGCTTGAGGCGTGCGTGGATTGCGTTTTAATATCTCTAAAAAAACTTGCTTGGATCGCTCTAAAAATCCAGCTCTATAATAGGTCTTACCAAGCAGATACATAATCTCTCTTGTGTTTGCTTTGTCGCTATGTTTTAAAAGCTCATTATAGATCTCAATGCTCTTTTCATAATCCCCCGTTTTATAATACGCGCTTGCAAGAAGGATCCATGACTTTTCAGAGAGCTCCCCCCTGCTCATCATCTCACTGAGTTCACTTTGCGTAGGGGCAGAACGAAATTGTTTGAGAAACTTATCAAGGTGTCTGTAGTCCTCTTTTGTCTTATATCTGCCCCACCAATAAGAGAAAAAAGTGATGATAAAAATAAGAACAAAAAAGACGATCACACCAAAGAGTGGATCTCTAAATTCAATAAAAAAAGTATTCATCAGTTATAAACCACCAAGGCATAATCATCTTTGAGATTATAAAAAGTAGATTCAGGAGTTAGTTCAATATCTTTCATTTTTGCCAAATGCACAAGGGAGTTTTTGTTCACCTTGATCCCATGTTCTTTAAAAAACTTTCGGATGTTGACAAACTTTATATCTTCGACATACTTATACTCAAACTCCCTGTGAAGGCGCATCTTATCATAAGTGAACACATGTTCATTGATATGGAGCTGATCCGAAGCATATTTAATAGGCAGATATCCAGAGAGATCTGTAAGTATCTCTTCTACATGTGCATGTTGGGGAGGCAGGGTCTCTTTTTTGACAAAGAGATATTTATTATTGAGCTTGAGCGTAGGTGTATTTTTCCAGTACTTGTACGCAGGGTTAGAAATCCCAAGTTTTCTATAGACCTCTCGATAGAGCCAAAAAGAGTTGAGCGTATTTGGTAAATGCGACATTCTTTACTTGACCCCTTTTCTGAGAGATTTTACTCAATTATAGTGTTATTTTCTACAGAGATTCTTTAAAAAGTTGCAACGACCCATTTTGTAATAAAATAACCGCCCACAACAAGCCAAAGAAACATAATTCCCGATGTATAAAGAGGTGCTAATCCCAAACCTTTAAACTTCGCAAAACGTGTTCCCATTCCAAGTGCTGTCATCGCCATGGTGAGCAAAAATGTATCGATCGTATTGATAAGATCAACAATATTTGCAGGGACAATCCCAAGAGAGTTGAATCCAGCCATCGCCACAAAATAAACTGCAAACCAAGGGATCACAAGTGTCACGCCACCCGCTTTATCTCCCGTATTTCTTGATGCATAGGAGAGATAAAGCCCCAAAATAATCAGCATCGGCGCGATCATAATTACCCGCGTCATCTTCACAATCACCGCAGCATTTGCCGCCTCTTCATCAAGCCCTGGCACAGAAGCAGGAACAGCCACAACCTGAGCGACCTCATGGATCGTACCACCCACATAGATACCAAACTCTCTAGCAGTCATATCAAGCACACCTGTCGTATAAAGCACAGGATACAAGAACATCGCGATCGTTCCAAAGAGTACAACCATAGAGACCGCGATAGCTGCTTTGTGCTCTTGTGATTTTAAGACTGGCTCAGTTGCTAAAACCGCAGCCGCTCCACAAACAGAAGCTCCAGATGCACTGAGCATCGAAGTATCACGATCCATCTTAAAAAGCTTAATCCCTACATAAGTTCCCAAAACAAAGGTTGTCGAGAGCATAATAAGAGATACCATAAATCCATCGATCCCAACCTCAGCGATCTGCTGAAATGTGATACGAAATCCGTAAAAAACGATCGCAAAACGCAAGATCTTCTTTGCTGAAAAAGTGATTCCACCTTCCCATGCTGATGGAATTTTATTATGCAAGGTGTTTGCATAAAAGATACCTATTACTATACCCACAACAAGCGGTGAGATTCCCATAGAGCTAACAACTTTTAACTCTGCTATCATTGTCGCAGCAGCAGCAAAAAGGGCTACAAAAACGATTCCACTTATCGTGTCTTTTCTTTTCTCTTTTGAAAATGGCAAAATTACTCCTTTTCTCTTTAAAGGTGCAATTATAGCACAAGAGATACGGGCTTTATTTCACTTCGATCCCTAGCTTGTTGTGGATTGAGTCTGTATCTGTCATGTGAATCTCACTTATCTCACCTAAGTTTATTCTACTCGGATCGATCTGCTTCTCTCTAAGAAAATAATCACGAATCGCTTCCATTCTTCTCTTTGCTAGGAGTTCAAGCTCCTCTTGAGCCACTGCTTGGAGAGAAGAACACTCGTTCACAAGTGCTTTGAGATACTCCACCTTATAGGCTTTTGTATCATATTTTGCATCGAGTTCTTCTTCTATCTTTTCAAGCTTGCTCTCCTCTCCCCCAAGCTCTTCATAGATATCTTCAAGCAAGTCAATATTAAGCGCTGAACGATGCTCTACTCTATTAGTAAGTCCACTCTTGAGTACCACAAGATCTACAAGCTTTTGATAGCGCAGGGCAGTAGTATCAAGTTTTTTGTCGTAGTTTCCAAAGATTCCAAGAGCGATCTTAGGACGCTTTATCAGCATTTTGGCAATAGAATCAAACTTCTCTCTCTGGGGTGGTAATATTGCTACACTTCCTGCTTCAAACTCTGCATATTCCAAAGATTCTCCATCAATGCCCATCATAGAGCCCAAAAACTCAAACGGAGAACTTACAGCTTTTATAACAAGATTAGTAAGTGTTTTGACGACCAATCCCCCATATTTAAAATCAGGCTTATCCACATCCCCTTGTATCGGCATATTTATATCTATGATCCCATCTTTATCCTCTAAAAGGGCTATCACAAAACCAAGAGGAAGCTTTGTAATGTTTTCATCTTCAATAGTATCTCCAAGCTCGATCTTATCGATAATAACGCTATTGGAGCTATCTAGCTGAGAGTTCACGATGTTATAAGATAGATCAAGATTTAACTTTCCTTGATCTATCTTATAGCCTGCAAAAGAGGCACTGTATCCACTCATTGAGGAGAGTGCAAGATTTTTAAATACAAACTTCAAGTCTGTATAGCGCTTGGGATCAGCAGAATCAACACTTCCCTTGAGACTTGTCACCCCATACTTATCCACCTCTCCAGTAATATCTACGATACTCGCTTCCTCTTTTGTGCTAGAGATAGAATAGATCGCACCCCCAAGATCATGGATATTGGTCGCAAACTTGATAGGAAGAGAGAGATCTGCAAAGTTCGCGCTTCCATTTGCTACCGTTATCTTCGCAATAGTCGCAGGGAATGGATCTTTTGGCTCTTTTGATGGCTCTGAACTCTTCTCTTGTTTCATCAAAGAGCTAAGATTGAAATTTTTTTGCTCATCGATAATCGCATTGAGATAAAAAGAATCGATCCCCATCTCATTGACATAAAATCTATCAGGAGCATACTCATAGGTAAAAGAATCAAGATCCAAACCGATCACAGAAAAGAGCAAAGAGCCATTGCGCGCATCGCTCAAGAAAAAATCGTTGAGGGCAAAAGAGCCTTTGACAAGAAGATCTGGCTTACTCTTAGATGCTTCGTAGTAAATATCACTCTTCATACTGATCGATCCATCATCAAGATGGATATAGCTTTGCTCTTGGATGTAGGGTGCAAAAGCCTTGAGTCCGATCTTTTTGAGTTGGAGCTTTGAGCTTTGCTTGAGTGGGCTATGGCGTAGTTTGCCTTGTGTAAAGAGTGTTCCTGACTTATTGGAGCGTAGCGCTAGATCATAATTCAGCCAGCTTTTCTCTTTTGAATCGATATTGTACGCATTGAGATCGATCCTATCGAGTTCAAGATGGGCTTGTGTGCTCAGAGCTTGATCATCAAAACGTGCACGCGCTCCTTGGAGTGCGAAATGTTTGAGCTGTATTCTGTAGGGTTTTTCCTCTTTACTCTTTTGTTTACTCTGTCTCTTCTGAGTCTCTTTGAACACTAGCAAGTTCTCAAGATTCAAGCTCTTGTTTTTGAGTCTTCTTATTCTTACATCCAAAGATGCTAGCTCTGTTTTTTCTATGACGAGTTCTTTGCTCTTGGTATTGGCTGCGAGGTCTATAACACTCAAATACTCAAAACCTAGGAGTTTTTCTTGTGTACTTTTTTTACGAAGTAAGAACTTTGAGAGTTTTGTATTGGAGTTATTCACATCCACAACCATCTCTTGGTCTTGTTTGTAGAGCTTCAAGTCCGCATCAAAATCAAGCCAAGCACTTGCAAGCTCGAGATCATACACCTTGAGCATATCACCTGCGATCGTGTCGATATAAGGGCGATAATGGACAATATCAAACTCCTTACATTCCAAAGATGTTGCTACATCCAAAGCACTATGGATGATCTCCCCCTGCGCTGTACATCGAAACTTCTCATTCATCTGCAAAGAGAGCTTATACGCCAGTGGCTCCACCCCTGCTAGGGTGATATTTTTTGCATAGAGACTCAAATCATTTATCGAGCTATCTACCTGTGGGGCAACACCCTTATCATAAAATGTGACCTTGATCTTCTCCAAAGATGTCTCTTTGATCACTACATCCCAAGGTATTGCTGCCTCTTTTGTTTGCTCTGGCTCTTTGGATCTATTAGCCTCCACTTTTTTTGGCAAATCTACTTTGATATATTCCAGCCAGTCAATAAGACCTTGCCTATCGCGTCTTACCTTGAGATCAAGCCCGCTTAGACCAATTGTCTCGATCACACCATTTTGTGCAAAAGGTTCGATCATACCATTTTGGATGTAGAATTTTTCTAGAGTGAGAACATTTTGAGGTTCATCTTTTGGCTTGATACGCAAGCTATCCAAATAGACCTGCAGATCATCAATACGAGTTTTTTCTAGCGCATCCAGATCGAGTGCATACTTTGCATGAAAAGAGAGTTTTCCATTGGCGACTTCAAGGCGAAGTATGTCTTGGATGTAGCGCCATTGAGTGTAGAGCTTACTCGCCTCAAAATCCAAACTCCCCTCTAATTTTAGAGGCGCTAAAGAGAGGATATCACTTTTAAAGTCGATAAATCCTCCATCCTCAAGCGAAGAGTAAAAACGGATACTTGCTTCGCTGGTATTGAGATCTTTTGTATCGATATCTTCGAGGAAAAAACCAATAGTATGAAACGAAAAATCAAAAGGAGTTGGATTTGTGTAATCTTTATAGGCAAGAGAGCCATCTAACACTTCGATGCGATCGAGTAAAACCCTTGGAAAAGAACTTTGCGCATTCTCCTCTTTTTCAAGCTCTTTTGGCTTGTCACTCTTTTTTATGATCGATGCAATATTGAAACTCTTATCTGCAAAGAGTACAAGGGAGATATCTGGCTGAAAAAGTCTTAATGTTTTAAGATGCAAGGCACCCTTATAAAGAGAGTGTGGCTCTACATCCACAACTAAAGAGCTCAAAGAGAAGAGCTTTTCATCTTTGAGGCTCTTTAGTTGTATACCATCGATTTTGAGTTTGAATATATAGGGATTAAAAGAGACGCTTTGTATGCTTACTTTTGCATCAAGTTGCTGCTCTAAAATGTTTACAAATTGTGATTTGAGAATATAAGGGAGAAGGAAAAAACCAAAAAGTGTATAAATGACGATGGTATAAAAACCAATTTTTTTGAGTTTGGTAGACATAAGGCACACCCCTATAAAATAAACTTATAGAGTGTACCCCAGTCTTTTTTAAAATGCTATTAGTTTGTTACTCTCTATTTTGCATCTTTGATGATATCTGATCTTGGGAATGTGAATGTCGAGTTTCTAAAAACTACGATTCTATCCTCATGTCCAAGAGCATACGCACGGATCGTGATAGGGATTACAGTATCTTGTCTATCATTATCTACTAGCATATCTGTTGTTCTAAGTACAACGATTTTTTTCTTTTTCATACCTGGAATTGCTGTAAAAGGAGCACTTGGTTTATCAATAAGTAACTCCCCTTCCATCCCTTCTGGTAGGCTTACTTCAAAGAAGAACTTATGTTTTTCATTCTCAGTATTTTGGAGTAAGAACTCATACGCATTCTCAACTGCCACTTTTCCATCAGGAAGCTTTGTCACAGAATAGAGACGATTTTCTTTATTGATATTTAAAAGCATATGCTCTTTTGTACTTCCCATCATCCCTAAGATGATCGCAATACCAACGATGAGTCCCATATAAGCTAAGATCTTCGTACGGAAGAACTGCGTTTTCCCTTTTTGATCAATGATCTCATAATCACTCGACCAAGTAACCAAAGACTCTTTTCCAAGTTTACCCATCACCGCTGTACACGCATCAACACACTCTAAACAGTTGATACATTCTAGTTGCAATCCTTTACGGATATCGATGTGTGTCGGACATACCGTTACACAGCTCTCACATGCGGTACACTCAGCATTTGGCTGCACTGCTTGAAGATCTTTTTGCTTAGTAAAGGCTTTCTCTTTATTTTCATCATAGATCTCTCCACCACGGTGTGGATTGTACAGAGCCATAACAGTATGATCATCATAAAGTACCGACTGGATTCTTGAGTACGGGCATACATAGATACAGAAGTTCTCTTGTAAGAAAATTACATCATAGATCAAAAATGCTGCAATACCAACAACAAAACCGATAAGCGTCAAGTGTTCCATAGGGTTTGCAAGGTAAGCGAAGAAATCTTCAGGTGGAACAAAGAACCACATAAAGTTCGCTGCTGCTACAAATGCCAATGCCGACCATAAAAGAATAGCAACTACTTTTTTGACCTTGTTCTCAGCCTTGGACATATCTGGCTCTTGCTGTTTGTTTTTGATACGTTTGCGTAAACCTAAAAGTTTTGTCTCGATCAAGTCACGATAGATGACACGAAACACGGTCTGAGGACACACCCATCCACAAAACACACGTCCACCCATAACTGTCATACCAAAAATACCCAAGAACATAATCATAAGTAAAAATGGCATCAAATAAAGCTCTTGCATATCAAACTGAATAAATGCAAGATGGAGCTTCATCTTGTCAAAGCTTAGTAAAAAGAGATGGTTTCCATCTACTGTGATCCACGGCATACTCAAGACAAATGCCGTCATAATAGCATATACGTAGTATCTTTTTATTCTCCATGGAGTTGGTATTTCAATACCTTTTTTTTCTGTACTCATTTTTCAACCTCTTCTTTTTCATTAGGACAAAGAATCCTATTTATCACTTGCTCCTCAGCATTCTGAGGAGTTTGTAGTACTAAAGAACTAAAAGCAAGTTCTTTGAGTTCGCGCGATTCTATATAGTCTTTGAGAGAACTTCTACTCACCCCCAATAACCTCGCCATCTCACTTACACTTTTTTTCTCTTTAATAAACTCTATTATTTCATTAATATACTTATCAAACTTTGAAGTGGACTTACTTCCCTTTGGTCTTCCTATCACTTTTTTCGATTCACTCTGAACTCTTTGGCGCAGTTGATCCATCAAACCAAGCACAAGCATACTACTACTTTGATTTGTCATCACAATAGATTGCTTGATAAAGTGTACACTAAAATTGTTCTTGAGTAAACACGAAAACATCTGAATCAGATCTTCCATATTCGTGCTAAGAACCCACACATCATAAACTAAAAGGATACTATTAGATTTACTCTGAAAATAGCGCGTCACATCCTCCCTCTCTTCGAGTCTCTTATTTTGAGACTTTTGATCGATAAGCTCATCATCGATGGCAATATTATTTGCTATCGCATAGGTATTGATCGCTTGAAGTTGTTCATGAACAGCATCAAAAAGTTTGTCTGGACGGATATATGCTATGACCATTTAACGGTTAAACCTTTCATATTTTTTAGTTTCATCGTCATTATACATCTTTTTGACGTAACAAGTCAATATATTTTATATTTTTATCGTCATTTTTAAAAAGGGGAAATTTAAAGAGGGGGAGATTCGCATGCTCTTGGCATGCGAAAGGGGTTTACCAGCCAATAGCTAAAAGTGCTGTATATCTTCTATCTGCGATATCAACACTCCCAGTACCAACCTGCTCTTCATAAGTTGCAAAGTTGAGTTTTAAGAATGTAAGCTCCATATTAAGCCCTGCTGTGTATGCACCTTGGTACATCCCAGCACTCAGCGTAGTTGAGAAAATACTCGTATCAATAAGTGTAGCACTCGCACCAAAACGTAAGCGCTTCATCATATCTGACTCTTTATAGTCTGTAAATTTCACCTCATCTGTCTCACTAAACTTATACACACGTACTTCGTTTGCTTCAAAAAGATCCACATAATCCACAGCAAGAACCAGCTTATCGATAAAACCTACATCCGGAGTAACTGATGCCCCAATATTGACAGTTGTTGGCTGTCCACCATAATTATCATCCATACTCATAGAGCCAATATTTAAGATGCTCAAACCAAAAGTAGGGTTCCAAAAGCTATCTCCATTAAAAGGGTGGTAGTTTACACCAAGATCAACCCCAATACCTGAAGATTTTTTCTCGTATTTGTCTTGGAGGGTGTCTGCTAGGTCTTTATCTCCATCTTCTAGAAGTTCACTCACCCCTAAAACACCCTCGTAAGATTGTTGCGTAATATATTTTACACCCACACCCACATCGATGCGACCATACTCCGTATCATAAGGCTTAGCAGCACCAAGCACCACTCCACCATAAGCTCTTGAAGATGTTTGTAAAAGTCCACCACTCGTACTTCCTTGAGCATGTGCCATAAAGTTTACATCCGCAGCTGCTAAAAACCCGATACTCCAAGCAAAAGCATCTGAGTTTTTAGAGATAGAGGTATAGTTATCCACCCCTAGATGAAAATGCTCTCCAGAATACTTTTTGAGTACTGCTGCGACCTCAGCATCTTCTTCTGTATCGATCGCCGCATCTATATCGTCAATGAAGTCTTGCCCACTCTTGCTCGCGCTTATTCCGATACCTAAAAGATCTACTACAAAGCCATGATCTTTTTTGATATTTGTCAATCCTGCAGGGTTTGAAAAAACAGAGGTCGAGTAAGAACCTACCGCCACATTCGCTCCCCCCATCCCCATAATACGTGGATCTTTATAGAGGTATGCATGCTCCCCATACATCGCCATAAGTGAACTTGCCCCAATAAATGATAATGTTAGAATTTTTTTCATATCTATCCTTTAATTATTCTCTTTTTCTAAATAGTTGATAACATCTTGTGTTGTCACATCTCTTGAAATATTGATAGTACACGATCCACTCTCACCGTAAGATTGGTATGTTCCGCCTAAGACTTCACATTTAAACTCATCAATATCATTTTGCATATCATCTGTCGCTATGCCACGCATAGACTCTACACCATCGTTCAATGAATCAACAATAAGAGCCTCTGTTGTCATCTCATCTTCTTGTGCACTTTGCGTAATTGGGCAAACATGATATTGTAACGTCCCATTTTCAAGTCCACTGAGATCTTCAACTCTTGTATCAAAGCTCTCTAAAGTACAAAATCCATTTGTGATTACTGTATTTTTGACACCATCTACTCTGCGTAAAAGATGCTCAAACCTATGTCCATCCACTGTAAAATCAACACTGCTATAGGTAATGCCACTTTGAAATGTAATATTTTTTTCGCTACTGCTCAAAGTACATTTTGAGTTATCAAAAGAGTTTGTAAGTGCATATTCCATCGCACACCCTGTTGAAGTTAATTTTGCATCAGATCCACCACCACTTCCAAAATCCTCGATATCATCTGCTATATATCCAATTGTACTTGCAGCTTTGAGTGTCTCTACAAGCCCTCTATACAAGCATGCATCCTCTTGTGAAGAGCTCAGTATATTCCCACTACAATTTGGTACAACATTCGCATAATACGATGACGCTTTACTAAGATCACTCAAAGCTGTACGTGAACTACTCTTTGTAGTACTCTTCACAAATGCAGCAAAAGCTTCTGATTCTTCATCCTCAGTACTATCAGCAATCACAAGCATCAAATCAGAGAGCCCAAGTCCTGCTCTTTGCATATAAGCAGCTGCTAATGCCATATACTCTTCATTTGTCGAAGCAACACCTTCATCATATTTTGCAATGATCGCTTCGTAATTTCCCTTATCTATATCTTGCTCTGTCTGCAAAATATCTTCAGCCTCATTATCCCCACATCCACTTAAAAGCAATGCACTACATAGTAACGCGCTTGTTACGATTTTCTTTAACATTTGATCTCTCCTTTATACACAATTAATATGTGATTATATTGCACTTCGTTTCTATATAAACTTAAACATCTTTTTGTTCTTCTCGCAAAAGTCTTTTTTATGCTCCTGTGCGCTAAAATAACTCTCTATTATCTTAGTAAAAAGACTTTCCTATTATGACGACAAAAGATTACATTTTAAACACTATCAAAAAGCGCCCCCTTATTATTGATGGAGCGATGGGAACACAACTCCAACAACGTGATGAGAAGATCCCAAAAGAGGCGTGGGAGGGCAACGAGGGATGTAACGAACTCCTCAATGTCACCTGCCCCGAAGTTCTCAGCGAGATCTTTCATGCCTATCTCACAGCCGGAGCAGACCTCATCACCACCAACACTTTTGGCTCATTTAGCTGGGTGCTTGATGAGTATGGAATTGGGAGTCGTGCTTATGAGCTCACCAAAGCAGGAGCCGAGCTTGTCAAGCGTGAATGTGAAAAGTTCTCTACACCTGAGCATCCACGTTTTTGTTTAGGATCTATCGGACCAGGCACAAAATTGCCATCCCTTGGACATATCCACTACGATGCGATGTATGAGGGCTATACTGAGTTTTGTCTCGCACTCATTGATGGCGGGGTGGATATCTTTTTGCTTGAGACCTGCCAAGATCCACTCCAGATCAAAGCGGCACTCCACGCCTGCGAAGAGGCAAATCGTCAGCGACAAACACAGATCCCAATCATGGTCTCAGTCACTATTGAGCTTAGCGGAACGATGCTTATTGGAACCGATGCTTCCACCATCACAACGATCTTAGAGCCTTTTGATATCCTCTCACTTGGATTTAACTGTGGAACAGGACCAGAGCAAGTTGAAAAGCATGTCAAAACTCTCTCAGAGCTTTGGCACAAACCGATCTCAGTCCACGCCAATGCAGGTCTACCACAAAACCGTGGGGGCTACACCTACTATCCAATGGGACCTGATGAGTTTGCTGATAAACAAGAGAATTTTTTAAAATATGATGGGGTGAGCTTTTTGGGAGGATGCTGTGGAACGACACCACAGCACATCCGAGCCCTAGTGGATCGCGTAAGTGCAATCGCACCAAAAGCACCAAATGGCAAACAGATCAACTCTCTTGCTTCTTTGTTTGGAACCGTTCCACTGATGCAAGAGCCCGCACCTTTGCTTGTGGGAGAGCGTAGTAATGCGACAGGTTCTAAAGCCTTTCGTGAACTTTTACTCGCAGAAGATTACGAAGGAACTCTCAGTGTCGGGCAACAACAAGTGCGCGTAGGTGCCCATGTTTTGGATGTAAGTGTCGGCTTTGCAGGGCGCGATGAGACAAAAGATATGCAAGAGGTGATGACTCTTTATGCGCAAAAGATCTCTTTGCCACTTATGCCCGATTCTACCCAAACCAAAGGGCTTGAGACCGCACTTAAACTCATCGGTGGAAAAGCGATCATCAACTCGGTCAACCTCGAAGATGGGATAGAGAAGTTTGATGAAGTGTGTGCTTTGGCTAAAAAATTTGGTGCCGCCCTCGTGTGTCTCACAATTGACGAAGAGGGGATGGCAAAAACGGTCGAGAAAAAACTCGAAGTGGCCGAGCGTATCATCGATCTTGCAACAACGCGTCATGGGATCAAAAAAGAGGATCTTGTCTTTGACGTACTCACCTTTACCCTTGGAAGTGGAGATGAGGAGTATTTTGAGGCGGGTATCAACACCATCGAGGCGATACGCGAGCTACGTAAACGCCACCCAGAGGTAGGAGCGATTTTAGGACTCTCTAACATCTCTTTTGGTCTTGATAAAGATGCGCGCCCTTATCTGAACTCTATGTTTTTACACCACTGTATCCAAGCGGGGCTTACATCCGTTATCATCAATGTGCAGCATATCATTCCTCTGAGCAAGATCTCTCAAGAGGAGCAAGAGATCTGTGATGATCTCATCTTTAACCGCAAGCCAAACGGTGAAGCGCTCTTTACCTTCATAGATCATTTTAGCACCAAAGAAGCAGTGGATAATGATGCGGTAGATGAAGCCTACTTAGCGATGAGTGATGAAGAAAAGATCGCAAAACTACTTATGGATGGGGATAAAGAGCGGATGATCCCACTCGTAGAACAAGCGCGTCAAAACATCGCTCCTGAGAAAATCGTCAACGAGATCCTCATCGATGCGATGAAAGTGGTCGGTGAACTTTTTGGAAGTGGACAGATGCAACTACCATTTGTACTCCAAAGTGCCGAGACGATGAAAAAAACAGTCGATCATCTCAACCCTTATCTGCCGAAGGTAGATAAAAAAGTCGATACAACACTTATCCTTGGAACCGTCAAAGGGGATGTGCACGATGTGGGCAAAAACCTCGTGGATATTATCCTCTCCAACAATGGCTTTAAAGTGATAAACCTTGGGATCAAAGTGGAACTCGATAAATTTATCGCCGCACTCAAAGAATCCAATGCCCAAGCGATAGGGATGAGTGGACTTTTGGTCAAGTCGACCCAAGTGATGATGGAAAATCTCCAAGCGCTCGCTGACGCTGATATCGATATCCCTATTTTACTCGGTGGAGCAGCACTCACACGTAACTTTATCGATGATTTTTGTCGTCCTATTTATAAGGGTCCGATCTTTTATTGTAAAGATGCTTTTGATGGGGTCACGGCGATGAGTCGTATCGAAAAAGGTAACTTTGATACCAATCTTCATGGAAGCGCTGGTGAGCCAAAAGAGCATAAAGAGCACAAAGAGATCATCATCCCCCCTTTTGAAGAGCTCAAGATGCCAAGTCGGGATGTAGCAGTACCAACACCTCCATTTTGGGGAAGACGTGAACTCAAACTCACACAGCAACAAATAGAGATGGCATTTGAGTGGATCAACCATAAAATTCTCTTTAAATCGCGTTGGGGATATAGTTCTAAAGGGATGAGTACAGAGGCGTATGAAAAACAATTGAATGAAGTGGTATGGCCAGCGTATGAGAAACTCAAAAAGCGCTTTTTGGATGAAAAACTCTTTGAACCAACTATTCTTTATGGGTATTGGCCTTGTCGTAGCGATGATAACTCTTTGCTTATCTTTGATGAGAGCGAGGGGTATCACTCAGAATCTCAGATAAACAAAGAGCCACTCGATCATGTGATGGGGCGCGCCAAAGAGATCTTTACATTTCCACGCCAAAGAAAACAACCCCACCGCGCTTTGAGTGACTTCTTTCACCGTGATCGCCATGATCTGATCGCCCTTACCTGTGTGAGTGCGGGCTCAAAACTCAGCGAAGCAGAAAAAGAGATCTACGATGCAGGCAACTATACAGAGTATTACCAATTTCACGGTCTTGGTGTAGAACTTGCCGAAGCACTCGCAGAGATCGCACATAAGCAGATTCGTCTTGATCTTGGAATCTCTGAGGGGGAAGGATCCACGCTCGCAGATGTACAGATGAATAAATATCAAGGGAGTCGCTACTCTTTTGGGTATGCAGCCTGCCCTGATCTCGAACTCAACCGCCCTCTCTTTAACCTCTTAAAACCCGAAGAGTTTGGGATAGAGTTAAGCGAAACCTTTCAGATCCACCCAGAACAATCTACATCCGCACTTGTGGTGTATCACCCAAATGCAAGCTACTATAATATCTAGAACTTATTCTAGATATTAGATTTTGTTAAATTACACATTTTCTTACTTAGATAAACAGTTTTACTAGTATAATGATATTCAACCTCAATTTTAAGGATTAGAAAATGAAAACATTGTCAAAACTCACAGTAGCACTTCTTCTTGGTGCAAGCACACTTTTTGCGGGAAACTACAATGTAGATGCATCCCACTCTAATGTTGGTTTTAAAGTAAAACATATGATGGTAAGTACGGTAAGTGGGGAGTTTCAAAAGTTCTCTGGCTCATTTGTGCTTGATGATAAGACAAACAAACTCACAGCACTCACAGGGAACATAGAGGTCGCTTCTATCAATACAAATATAGATAAAAGAGATGAGCACCTTAGATCTGAAGAGATCTTTAATGCGGCAAAATTTCCAAATATCACTTTTGTTTTAGAAAAGATCAAAGGGGATAAAGCTCATGGAAAACTAACAATGAAGGGAGTTACAAAAGATGTAGCACTCGATTATGAGTTTGGTGGAATCATCAAAGACCCATGGGGAAATACACGTGCGGGTATCACTCTTAGTGGAAAAATTGACCGTAAAGAATTTGGTGTCAACTGGAATAAAATACTTGAAGCTGGTGGTGTAGCGGTTAGTGAAGAGGTAAAACTCGAGATCTCGCTCGCGGGCGTTTTACAAAAATAACACTCTATCTCTAAAGCACTCTTGCTTTAGAGATCACACCCTTCTTCTATAACTCAAGGCTTCTAAAATATGCTCTTTTTCAATCATTTGACTCTGCGCCAAATCAGCAATAGTGCGCGCTACTTTTTGCACCTTTTTAATACTTCGAAAAGAGAGTGTAAAGCGTTGTGTCGCTGTATCTAAAATCTCTTTTGCCTCTTCACTCAAAACACAATATTGTTCTATCTCTGTATCACTAAGCTTTGCGTTAAAACTTTTTTGCCCCCGCTCTTTTGAGAAGATATGAGCTCGTACCACTTGCTTGTGAAGCTCTTTGGAGCTGTAGCTTGAACTATCTTCTTTGTTTACATTTTGCATCACCACGCAGATATCGATCCTATCTATAAATGGATCTGAGAGTCTGTTTTTATAGCGCTGAATCTCAAGATCACTACATCGACATTCAAGCTGATCGTTAAGGAGATTTCCACACGGACAAGGGTTCATTGCACCAATAAACAAAAAGTCACTTGGGTATTCTACTTTTGAGTTGACCCTTGAGATTCGGATCTTATTATCTTGCATCGGCTCGCGAAGTGCTTCTAAAACCCCTTTTGAAAAGTGGGGAAGTTCATCAAAGAACAAGACCCCGCCTGTGGATAAACCAACTTCGCCAATAATTGCCTTTTGTGAACCTCCACCAAAGACACTTGCGAGTGTAGAGGAGTGATGGGGAGAGCGCATGGTTCTATGGGGCTTAAACTGTGGCTCTTTCATCTCAAAGGCTTCAAGTTTTGCCAGCTCTAAGATCTCATCACTTCGCATAGGTGGCAAAATATAGCGCATCCTTTTGGCGATCATACTTTTGCCACATCCAGGGCTTCCCTCGAGCAATATATTATGAAATCCAGCCGCCGCGATCAGCGCTGCACGCTTTGCGACCTCTTGTCCTTTTACATCCAAAAAGTCTTCTGGATACTCTTTGAGATAGTAATATTTTTCTCCATCGATCTCATAAAAAGGATATTCTATTTCACTTTGAAGTGTTGTAGCTTCTGCTGCTTGGGGATTTTTTAAAAGAGTGATCGCTTCATCGAGTGTTTTGACCCCATAAAACTCTACATGGGGAATTTTAGAGAGTTTTTCAAGGGCACAAAAAGGTACAATCGCTTTTTTGATCGCTCGCTTATTGGCAAGGGAGAGTAACAGGGGATAGAGTTGCATATTCTCTTTGACCACACCATCAAGACCAAGCTCCCCAAAAACAAACCACTCACTCAGATCATCTTCACTTGTATCAAGCGCGATCATAAGTGCAATACTCAAATCAAACTGTGAACCCTCTTTTTTCACATCACTTGGAGAGAGATTGATCGTAATACGCTTAGGGGGAAAGGTAAATTCATTGCTAAGTAGTGCAGACTTGACGCGTTCACGCGCCTCAGAGATAGAAGCAGACGCCATCCCCACGATCGAAAAGGAGGGAAGCCCTTTTGTAAGCGTTGATTCTACCTGAACTATTTTTGCTTCTATCCCCTCATATGTCGCACAACAAACTGTTTTCATCACTTCAACCTAGATTTAAATTGAAACTATTATAATGAAAAAATGTTGTTAGTTGGAAATTATATGGCAAAATGCCATATTTTAGCGTTGCTTTTTCTCTTTGAGCACTCTTTTGTACTCTTTTTCAAATTTTTTTCTACGAGAATAGGAGAGTTTATCAATAAATAAAACACCCTCTAGATGATCCATCTCATGCTGTATCGCGATGCTTAAAAGCCCATCTGCTTGTATCGTCTTTGTATTTCCATCTCTATCTTGATAATTGAGCGTGAGTGTCTCAAATCGCTCCACCTCTTCATAAAAACCAGGAACACTCAAACATCCCTCTTGATAGGTCGCTACACCCTCTTTGGATGTAATGACAGGATTGATGATCTCGATCAGATTTTCTTTGGGTTGTTCCCCATCTTCATCAGGAATATTAAGAATAAGCACGCGCTTGGGATGTGCGACCTGAATCGCTGCAAGACCGATCCCATTAGATTCGATCATCATATCATACATCGCATCAAGGAGCGTATGTAACTCAGCATCAAACTTCTCAACCTCAAGAGATTTCTCTTTGAGGCGTTTATCTGGATATTCTACTATAGTTAATTTCATCGTCTACGTTCTATTCTTCTTTTGGTTTTTCTACCGTTCTCAAAGAAACAGCAAAATCGACATTTGTTTTCGTATATGCTTTCTCAATACCATCAAGAGCGCTTACAACGATCTCTTCTACAGAGTATTCACTTTGCACCTCTGTAATACCAATAGAGATCTTGAGTTGGATCTCGCGATCTGCTAAAAAGAAATTGCTATTAGAGACAAGCTCACAAAGTCTCTCACTCGCTTTTTTAGCACTCTCTATATCTGTATGTTTTAAAAGCATCGAGAACACACCATTACCATAATGTGCCACCGTATCACTTCTTCTTGAAGTCTTGAGTAAAAGTCTCGCGATAGTACGTGTCATTAAAACGATCGCCTTATCATTGCCGACCGATTTTTTGAGTTCACGATCGAGTTCGATCATAATAAGAGAGCTTTTGTGTTTGAACTCTTTAATAAGACCAATCTCTTGCTCGATCTTTGTCATCAAGTAGCGTTTATTGTACACGCCAAATTTATTATCAAATATCGTCTCACTCTCTACCGTTTTGACGATCGTTGCTGTCTCATCATAAAGACCCTTCATCTGAGTGCTTTGGTTTCTTAAGATTCCGTTGAGTTTTACAATATCTTCTTCTAGAGATTTCGTAACTCCCATCGTTCCTTGAAGATCCAAATCCTCTTCGAGTTCTTTTTTTCTTTTATCAAGAATCTTTGTCATAAGAGAGATATTTTTGTAGAGGTTTGCAGTAACACCAAGAATATTTTTGACCGATGAAAAACCTTTTTTGAGCGTTTGCTCTAAAATGATCGTATTTTCATCTTCGTTACCCTCTTCGAGTTCAAGCATAGAGTGGATCTGTTTGCGCAGATGTTCACTCTTATCTTCTAAGAGTCTATCAAAATAGAGAGAAAAATTATTAGGAGTTGGTGGCAGGTTGTCTTTTATAAGGGCGTTGAGCACCTCTTTTGCATAGATCTCTATATCGCTTGTTGGTTCTGACATATTCAAAGATGTGCCGCTTCCGACTATATCGTGTGGAGCACTCTCAACCGCATCTCCAATATCGCGACGCTTTCTACTTCTTAGAGAACCTGCCATAATTCCAACCTCTATTCTTCTTTTTCTTTTTTGAGTAAAACCTCATCGATGAGTCCGTATGTCACACAATCTTTTGCGCTCATAAAGTTATCACGATCAGTATCTTTTTCTATCTTTTTCACACTCTGTCCACAGTTTTGTGCCAGAATCTCATTGAGCTCTTTTTTCATACGCAAGATCTCTTCTGCCTGGATCGCGATATCAGTTGCCTGCCCCTGTGCACCACCAAGTGGTTGGTGAATCATTATGCGTGCATGAGGGAGCGCATAACGTTTCCCTTTTTCACCAGATGAGAGTAAAAAAGCTCCCATAGACGCTGCTTGACCAACACAAATAGTTGCTACGTTTGGACGAATATAATTCATCGTATCATAGATAGCCATACCAGCTGTCACAACCCCTCCTGGAGAGTTTATGTAGAAGTAGATATCTTTTTCTGGATCTTCAGCTTCAAGGAAAAGAAACTGTGCAACAATCGTTGAAGCAACAGCATCATTTACCTCACCACTTAGCATAACTATCCTATCTTTTAAAAGACGAGAGTAGATATCATAAGAGCGCTCACCGCGCCCTGTTTTTTCAACTACATAAGGGATGTAACTCATATTATACCTCTTTTATCTTTGCATTAAGAAGTTGACTTAATACTTTATCTTCTACCATTGACATCTGGATCGCTGGGATGTAGCCAGCTTTTTTGTATTGCTCGTATGCTGCTTGTGGATCTTGTCCCATTTGCATCGCTTCAAAATAGATCGTTTGCATCACTTCTTGCTCATCTACTCTGATCTTTTCAGCTTGTGCAAGTGCATCGATAATAAATGTCGCTTTGACACTTCTTGTAGCATCATCACGGAAAGTCTCACGAAGCTCTTTGAGTTTCTCTTCACTCTCTCTAAGCTCATTGATCTCCTCTTCACTTAACTCTCTTGCTTTTTTGTTCACAGCCATATCGATCTCTTGCTCTACCACGAACTCTGGAAGATCAAAGTTAAATGACTCTACAAAAGTCTCTAAAAGTGCAGGTTTAAGCTCATCGTTGTAAAGTTTAGAAAGCTCTTCATTTTCCATTTGGATCTTTACCTGCTCTTTAAGTTTTGCAAGATCTGCATCTTCTTGACCTGGAAGCATTTTTTTCGCAAGCTCATCGTCAATTACGACTTCACCTTTTGTTTGGATCTTGTTAACGTTTACTTTGAACTCAGCATCTTTTCCAGCAAGTTTTTCACCGCCGTAGTTTTCAGGGAAAGTTACTTTTACAATTTTCTCTTCACCCTTTTTCATGCCGATCACTTGATCTTCAAATCCAGGGATAAACTGACCTGAACCTAAACGAAGTGAAAAATCTTTTGCAGCACCGCCCTCGAAAAGTTCACCATCTACTGAACCTTCAAAATCGATCACAGCAGTGTCACCCTCTACAAGAGCTCTATCTTCTTCTACATCCACATAAGGAGCTTGCGCTTGTGCTAGTTCTGTGATTCTCTCATCGATCGCTTCATCAGTGATCGCAGGTTTTTCAAACTCTTTTACAAGTGCTGCGTATTCGCCAAGTTCAATCTCAGGTCTCATCGCAACTTTTACTGTTACTTCGATCTTGTCATCACTTTTATCAAACTGAGAAATATTTGGCTCACCAATTAAAGACTCATTTGCGATCGATAACTCTTCAAGACCTTTATTGAGTACTTCACGAAGTGCTTCAGCTTCTGCATCTTGAACAAGTCTTTCACCATATTGTTTTTTGATGATCGCTACAGGTACTTTTCCTTTACGAAAACCTTGCACATTTGCTGTTTTACTTAACTGTTTTGCTATTTTTTCTAAGTTCGCATCAATCACTTCTTTAAGAATTACCGCTTGAATCTCAGCATTAGCACCATTAATTTTGTTTGATTTGATTTCCATCAATTTCCTTTAAATAAGTTTCATATCTATAGTATTACAACTATTATTTTTGGCAATAATACCCAAAATGTGCTTTTATCTATCTTTATTTTATCTCTAACTTTTGCATAGTTTTGGTTTAAAGTTGAGAATCAAAATCCACACCACAGCCACATCAATCATCACATCTGCAAAGTTAAATACAGCAAAGTCAAAACCACAATGCCAATACACCATATCCACAACGCCACCATGGATAAAGCGGTCATACACATTAGAGAGTGCGCCCCCTATCAAAAAACCCGCAGGAATCGCAAAGCAGAGTTTTTTGAGATACAAGATGTACCCAAGTACGCCCGCGACAATGACAAGCTGAATATACTTGAGCCACTCATCCAAAAAGGCAAACATAGAAAATGCCACCCCTTTGTTATACACCAAGATCAGATCGATACACTCAGAGTAGTAGCGGTACCCCTCAACAAAGAGTGTCTTGATATTTTGATCGATAATAAAAATGCCCGCTATCGTAAAAAATAAAATAGCATTGAGTCGTAAAAGATGCTTATCCATTGAGTGCTTTTTCAAAGAAACTCACCATCATCTTCATCGCTTTGTCCATTTTTTTTGCATCTTTGGCTTCCATCAATATACGTAGTTTGTTTTCAGTTCCAGAGTAGCGAACAAGTAGGCGTATCCCATCATTTTGTACTTGAGCAGCTTTTTCTTCATAGCCCTCAATCTCTGCTAATGGTTTTTTATTTTTCACATGGATATTGACAAGTTTTTGTGGGTAAAGTGAGAACGGGCGCAATACATCCGAAGCTTTTCTTTTGCTCTCAATGACGAGAGCGAGTGTTTGAAGGGCGCTCACCAAACCATCTCCAGTTTTTGCAAAGTCACTCATGATCACATGACCACTCTGCTCTCCACCAAAATTGATCCCCTCTTTTTTCATGATCTCTAGCACATTTTTATCCCCTACATCCGAACGATACAGTTTTAAAGAATGCTCTTTCATAAACTCTTCTAGCCCCTCATTACTCATCACGGTCGCAACAATACCGCCACCTTGTAGGCTACCTTTAGAATTCAGATACACACCAAGTGCACCTAAGAGCTGATCCCCATCAACGATCTCACCCTTTTCGTCCACAACGACCAATCTATCTGCATCTCCATCTAGAGCGATCCCAAGATCCGCTCTATATTTCACCACCGCTTCACAAAGATCTTTGGTGTGGAGTGCTCCACATCCATCGTTAATATTAAAACCATCAGGTTTATTGTGTAATACCACTACGTCCGCACCGAGTTCTTCAAACACTGTCGGTCCCACTTTATAGCCTGCACCATTGGCCGTATCGAGTACAATGCGCACACCTTTTAAAGAGAGTTCACGAGGAAAAGAGTTTTTGAGCTGTACAATATAGCGCCCGATCACATCATCGATCCTTTTTGCTTTTCCTATCGCTTTGGATGTAGCTTGCGAATCGCATAATAATTCCTTATCATTATAAATACGTTCGATCTCCTCTTCCACATCATGAGAAAGCTTATCCCCATGTGCATCAAAAAATTTGATCCCATTATCTTCATACGAGTTATGCGAAGCTGAGATCATGATCCCCGCATCACAGCGCATATTCTCAGTGATAAAAGCAATAGCAGGTGTGGGCATAGGACCGATCTGGATCACATCATAGCCTATCGCCGTGAGTCCACTCACAATCGCATTTTCTATCATATAGCCACTGCGTCTTGTATCTTTGCCTACTAAAATTTTATTCGTCGTGGAGTGAGATTTAAAATATATTCCAGCTGCCATTGCAACTTTCATCGCAAGTTCAGCACTCAAAAATGTCCCAGCTTCTCCACGTACGCCATCAGTTCCAAATAATTTCATTGTTTTTTGTTTCCATTTATTTAAATTGCTAGTATTTTAACATATATTCTTCCCCTTTAACTTAATTTTAATTCTATTTAAGCTAAAATTGCGCACTAAATTTATATGAGAAGGACTCATTACATGGCAAATCACAAGTCATCAATTAAGAGAATTCGCCAAACAATCGTTCGTACAGAGCGTAATCGTTTCTACAGAACTCGTCTTAAAAACATAGTTAAGGATGTTACTGCAGCAGTTGAAGCAGGAAACAAAGAAGAAGCTACAACAGCATTTAAAGTAGCAAACAAACAAATTCATAAATTTGTAAGCAAAGGTATCTTGAAAAAAGCTACTGCTGCTAGAAAAGTAAGCCGTCTACACAAATCTGTAAACGCACTCTAAGGTTAACGCCACTATGTTAGCCGATAAACTTACACCGTTTATCAATCGCTACAATGAACTTAGCAAATTGCTAAGTTCCCCTGATATCACCTCTGACATCAAAAAGATGACAGCCCTCTCTAAAGAACAATCTTCACTCGCAGACATCGTTGAAAAAGCTCAAGAGTACAAAGCCCTGATCCAAGATCTCGCTGATACAAAAGAGATGCTAAGCGATCCTGAGATGATGGAGATGGCAAAAGAGGAGCTCAAAGCACTTGAACCTCAACTCGATGCACTCGAAGAGGAGATCAAACTTCTCTTACTCCCAAAAGATCCAAATGATGATAGAAATATTATCGTCGAACTTCGTGCGGGAGCGGGTGGAGATGAGGCTGCTATCTTTGTTGGAGATCTTTTTAATGCCTATACACGCTATGCAGATATAAAAGGGTGGAAAATAGAGCTTATCTCTACTTCCCCTTCAGATGCTGGCGGATATAAAGAGCTCGTTGCTCTTATCAAAGGGGATCAGGTTTATAGTAGATTGAAATATGAAGGTGGGACACACCGCGTTCAGCGTGTTCCTGCAACAGAATCTCAAGGGCGTGTCCACACCTCAGCTATCACCGTTGCCGTCATGGCAGAGGTTGAGGATGTAGAGGTACAGATCAATGAAAATGACCTCAAAATAGACGTAATGCGCTCAAGTGGATGTGGTGGGCAAAGTGTCAATACCACCGACTCTGCAGTGCGTATCACGCACCTTCCAACAGGAATTGTCGTCACCAACCAAGACCAAAAGTCGCAACACAAGAACAAAGAAAAAGCGATGAAGGTCTTAAAAGCGAGACTCTATGATCTTGAGATGCAAGAAGCGATGGAGAAAGATTCTGCAGCGCGTTCAGCGCAGGTAGGAACTGGAGATAGAAGCGGTCGTATTCGTACCTACAACTATCCTCAAAATCGTATCAGTGATCACCGTATAGGTCTCACACTTTATAGACTTGCAGAGATTATGCAAGGTGGACTACTCGATGAGATCATCGAACCACTCATCGCAGATCATCAAGCAAAGATCGTAGAAGCAGCAGGGCTTTAGTGTCTTAAAAGCTAGATTCCGGATCAAGTCCGGAATGACGTCACCCCGTCATCCTGAACTCGATTCAGGATCTCAAGAACCAGATTCCGGATCAAGTCCGGAATGACGCCATCTCTTCATCCTGAACTCCAACCCCGTCATCCTGAACTCGATTCAGGATCTCTTGGGATGTAGAAACTCTCTCTAGATCTCTGTAGAAAAAACCTTCTTCACCGCACCCTTAAAAGTGATCGTCTTCTCATTCATCCCCAAATAAAGCGTCTCACCACTTGTTGGATACACCTCGATATTATTTTGCACTAAGCCCTCTTTATAAGCTCTATAAAAACACGCAGCCATTCCCGTACCACACGCTAAAGTTTCATCTTCGACTCCGCGCTCATAAGTACGTACACGCAGATTTGCACCATCTACTGCTACGATATTCACATTCGCATTATATTTTTGACGCAAGGCACGTGCCTCTAAAATATCAAAATTCTCAATATCTTCTGTTACATGCACCAAGTGAGGCACACCCGTATTGATCTTCCACCACGATTTGTTATTTTCAATAATATTGGTATCAATAATCTCAGGAGGGGTGAGCTCACTCATCACTACATCCCCATCAACCTCTGCATGGATCACACCAGCAAGGGTTAAAAAGTCCATCTTTGCAGGAGCCAAGCCATTGCTAAAAGCGTAATGCGCACATGCACGGCTACCATTGCCACACATTTCCGCTTCACTTCCATCAGAGTTATAAAACTGCCACTCAAAATCGTGTTTGCTATGGGGAAGTAGTACGATAAGCCCATCGGCACCCACACCATTTTGTCTATGGCACAGCTCTTTTGCAAGCTCATGGCGATCTTTTTTTTCAAATGTGTGAAAGATCACAAAGTCATTTCCACTCGCACAATATTTCATCACCTGCATTTTCACCCCTATAGATATTTTGCTTTTATTTTTGCTACAAAATCTTCACACTCTTTTTGAAGATGTTTGAGGTCTTTTGAGTTATCGATCACCCAAGTCGCACGCTTTTTCTTCTCTTCGATATCCATTTGCGACTCTATACGGCGCAGAGATTCCTCTTTAGAGTAGCCATTGCGCTTCATAAAGCGTTCAAGCTGGATCTCTTTGGGCGTATAGACCACCACGCTCTCTTTAATATCATAAGCACCATTTTCAAAAAAGAGGGGAATATCAATAAGGTAAGGAAAAGCAAATTCATCTTGCTTATTGGCACGCTTTTCTATCTCTGTGCGGATCTTGGGATGTAGGTAACCCTCAAGCTTCTTTTTTGCCTCGGCATCAGAAAAGACAAGGATTCCAAGTTTTGCCCGATCTACTTTTGCACCTCGTAAATACTCCTCACCAAAATGCTCTTTGACCCATTCCGAGGAAGCATCGAGGATCTCATGCGAGATCGTATCAGCATCGATGATGCGCATTCCATTAAGCGACAAAAGCGAAGCCACAGTACTTTTACCTGTCGCTATTCCACCTGTGAGTGCTATGGCGTATTGAAATGGCATTAGTTTTTAATGATCCCTAGATACTCTTTGCGGATGTAGTTTGGCATCGCAAATGCAGCTGGGTGAATATCGCAGTTGTAATATTCTAAGCCATCGAGCATATCTGCACGGTGCAAGATAATATCTGCTGTTGGGTGGTATGCTTTAGAAGCCAAAAGTGCTGTTGTGCCATCTCCAAGGTTATAAGGCATAATAATCTTGAAATAGTTCGCAAGGATCTGCATCAAGGCTTTATTCTCTTCTACATTCTCAAGAGATGGATGTTTTGTAACAAGAAGTCCATCCTCTTTGAGCACACGGTTGATATGTGCCAGAGAAGCTGCATCTGTTGCGCCCTCATTGATCACAACATCAAAACTATTATCGCTCGTATCACGAAGGGCATCGATGCTACATCCGATCACACTCGCACTGATATCTTGATGTTTTGCAACTTCTGCTTGCATCGCTGTAGCGTCTTGGCTAATAAGTAAAACATTTTGAGGGTCTTTGGATGTACAAAGTGCAACATGCACCATCATCTCTGAGGTAATAAATGATCTCATAGTTAAAATTCCTGAATTTATAATGTTGTGGATTTTAGCATATTTGGTTTAAAAAGTTTTAAAAAGCTTAAAACTTGTATATATTTAAGCCTTACTTGATAATTTGACGTATCAGTTTATCTTCTTTTAGATATAATCTCCTCAAATCAAAAAAGGAAAAAAACAATGAATTACAATAAAATCAGATCATTTTGTAAAGTTTTTCGTATCATCATCGGGGTTGCTCTTGTTCTCACAGGTATTATCCAATTAGGTGCGATGGAACATGCTGCATGGTTCTTCTTAGGTTTTATCCCTCTTTTAGCAGGTCTATTTAACTTTTGTCCACTTTGTATGATCACTAAAAAGTGCGACCTCTAAAAATAAAACACTCCAATGGTGCGACTCAAGTCGCACCTCCAAAACTTTAACACTTTTCTCAACTCCAAAAAGATATAATTACACACTTTTATAACTAGGACAAAATACTATGAGTCAAATTAGCTACAAAGATGCTGGTGTAGATATTGATGCTGGAAATAGCTTCGTAGAAAACATTAAGCCACTGGTCAAATCTACTAGAATCCCAGGTGTAATGGGTGGAATTGGTTCATTTGCTGGTGCTTTTGAACTTCCAAAAGGTTTTCGTGAGCCTGTGATGCTTGCTGCAACAGATGGCGTAGGAACAAAACTCAAGCTTGCGATCGATTCTGGAATTCACAATACAGTCGGAATTGACCTTGTTGCGATGTGTGTGAATGACCTTATCTGTAACTTTGGTACACCCTCTTTTTTCTTAGACTATTATGCGACAGGAAAACTCGATGTGAATGTCGCTACAAATGTAGTTGCAGGGATTGCTGAGGGCTGTCTACGAAGCGAATGCGCACTCATTGGTGGTGAAACTGCAGAGATGCCTGGGATGTACAGCGAAGATGATTATGATCTCGCTGGTTTTGCCGTAGGTGTAGCAGAAAAATCAGAGATGGATAGAGTCTCTTTAGTAGAAGCGGGACACAAACTTATCGCTCTACCAAGCTCAGGACTTCACTCCAATGGATTTTCACTTGCTAGAAAAGTACTTTTTGAAAAGATGGGAATGAAATTTGAAGATGACTTCAATGGAAAACCTCTTATCGAGACTCTTCTAGAGCCAACAAATATCTATGTCAAAACATTCAAAGCACTCAAAGATAAGATTGTCGCAATGGCACATATCACAGGTGGTGGTATTGTTGAGAATCTCCCACGTGTTCTTCCAGAGCACCTCAAAGCAGAGGTCAAAAAAGACGCGATTCGTATCCTTCCAATCTTTGAGCTTATGAGTGAGCATGTCGCACAAGATGAGATGTTTAGAGCTTTTAATATGGGAGTAGGGATGATCCTCGTAGTCAAAGCTGAGGATGTAGATGCAGTCTTAGCACACCAAAGCGATGCGTATCTTATCGGCGAGATCGTCGAGGGAAAACGTGAAGCGGTAATGATCTAGATCTCAACCTTGGGATGTACGGTTTCAACCGTACCCTTTAGATTCCGGATCAAGTCCGGAATGACGACAGCCCCGTCATCCTGAGTCCAAAGACCCCGTCATCCTGAACTTGATTCAGGATCTCAAAAGCTAGATTCCGGATCAAGTCCCCAATGACGAAAGTTTCAATACCTTAAAGCCCAAGTATCACACTACTCGCCTTACAAAAAGCAGCCACTTCCATCCCTTTTTTTATCCCCAACTCCTCAAGTGATTCATTCGTGATTGTCGCACAAAGCGTATTTGCACCTTTGAGCTCCAAGATCACCTCACTATTGACACCTCCACTCGAGATGCGTGAGACTTTTCCCACCAAACGGTTACGACTACTAAGTTGCAAAGAGAGATCAGGGCTCAACATCACCGCACCTGATTTGAAGATCGCATATACATCGGTATCGATACGCAGATCCAAAAGCCCGATCGATTCATTGGTGACGATGGCGGTGATACTATCTCCACCCACAAGCTTGAGTACTACTTCACTATTGACACCACCCTTATGGATCATCACAACACGCCCAAGCAGTTGATTTCTCGCACTCACACGCATATTCATACTCTCGATCATACGCAGATGTCCACCCTCACCATTGATGCGCAAAGAGAGATTATTTAAAAAGCGCTCATGCTCCTCGTGGATCACCTTATAGGTCTCGATAAGTTGTTTTGCATAAGGGGTGAGTTTTGTACCACCACCCCCTTTTCCCCCTGTACTTTTATCTACAAGTGGTTCTTCTGCAAGATTGTTCATAGCATCTAGAGAATCCCAAGCAGCTTTATATGCCATCTTCATAGCCTTTGCAGCTTTGGATATAGAGCCAGTTCGCTCGATCTGCTCTAAAAGCTCTATACGCCCTTTTCCCAAAAAGCTATGTTCAGATTTACGAAGCCAGAGTCTTCCATCAATGCTATTTTTCATCTTACCTCTTTAGATCGAATATGAAGAGTTAGTATACAGAAAAGTTTTTTGCTTTGTACTGAGGAGGAGATGTTTGGATGTACGGTTTCAACCGTACCCTTTAGATTCCGGATCAAGTCCGGAATGACGAAGAAGAAAGAAGAAGAGTAGTTTATTTGAATACTTTTTTAAGATCTTTTGCAATTGCTCCAGGAACAGTTGCAATGGTTGTAAACTCGGTCATAGTAAGAAGTGGATACGAGAGTGCTATATAGTACTTCGCTTCCATAGAACTTGCTACACCATTTTCTACCATGATAGTATATGGAAGAATAGCACCATTTGCACGACCAATTTTGTCTACGAATTTTTTCGTTCTTTTTCCAAGATCATAGCCCAAAAGTGTAACACCCTCAGAGAGCTTAAGCTCAAAGATCAGCTCTTTACCTTTTTTAAACTCACGTGCTTTTGAAAGTAGCTCTGCTTGAGAAGCTTTTGCAAGTTCATCTGCATCATTGTAGTAAGGCATACCAACCATAAAATGATACCCAGCAAGATCATCAAACTTCATCTTATCAGCAGACTCACTCAAGCCCTCAAATGTAGACTTAATCTTTCCAAGTTCTGCATTGAAAACCTCATGATTATAAAACTCTTGCATATATGCTTTTCCAAAATACACAGGGTTTGTAAAGCTGATCATCTTCTCTTTTTTATCGATGAACAAACGCAATACAGCAGCATGAGCTTTTCCTGGCTTTGCACCCTCAGCTTTGAGGGCATCATTTGTAAAAACTAATGTCGTTCCTTTTCTTACAGGATCATAAGAAGCAACTATCTCGTATCCTGCATCTTGAAGTTTTTGTGTAGCTGTCTTTACATCTACATATTTTCCAATGAGATATGTACTTACTTCTTTGCCTTCAAGACCCGTTGCAGCAGATGCTACACCCGTATCTTTTGAGCCACAACCACTAAATGAAACAACAATTGCTAAAAGTGCGAGGCTGAGTAATTTTTTCATATCTCTTTTGCTCCTAATTCAAGCATAATAGAAGTGATCTCTTCGTCTAGGTCATTGATAGACTTGAGCATCGCTTCATCTTTAATATTAAGTACCGCAGACCAGTTCGCTAGACGAGGCATACCGATAACAAGCTTATTTGATCCCTCTTTGATGTACATGTACATAGAACATGGAGCAAATGCACCTGCATCTGGACGACCTTTGTTAAAGATACCATAAGAGAAGCTAAAGTGACAGAGTGAATACACATAGTATGCATCATACTCCTCAAAATCTATCCCATTATCTTCGTATGCTTCTTTAAAGCTCTTATATCCAGCGATGATGTAGTTATTCTCTTCAAATGCCGCTTCAAACTCACCTTGGAACTCATCAAGATAATCCCATACATCGTCCCCTCTATCAAACTCGATCTCAAAAGTCATCATCGGTTTTACAGGAAGAGCTTTGTACTCATTGATCTCTACTGTACCACCGATCTCTTTTTGAATAAGTTCATCAAGTGCAGGAAACATTGCAACGAACTCTTTTCTAACTTCTGGATCAGTCACACCTACGATATCGAGCATCGTATTAGGCATTACATGTCCTACGTATGTTTTATTCTCTTCCACTTTTTTATAAATGTGAAGGTTAAAAGGGGAAAATCCACCTAACTCTGGAGCTTTAATAAGAAGATCACGCAGTTTTTCATCATGCGCAACAGAGAAAAATCCCAAGTTGTCAAGAGAGCGTTTCCAATCTGGATCATAACCTGGGTTTGGCTTACCATCTTCGAGTGTTTTTGTTCCATACTTATGTGCGTATGCGTCGTTGATTCTTGGATGTGGATCAGATACTCTAAATCCTATCTCTTTGAGTTTATTGTTTACCATAGACTGATACTTTTTCTCAGCATCACCATCGACAACGTTGAAACGAACCCCTTCAGCTCCAAATGCTACACTCGCAGCAAGTGAAAGAGCAACTGTTGTTTT
>JAVETX010000085.1:0-3270 GCA_034005845.1 Sulfurimonas sp.
GTTTTTTGGCAATGCAGGACACACTCCAAAATTTGCTATTTATGAGATGAATGGGAGTGGGATGTTTCGCTCTTTCAAGCTCCAAGAGGTGCGTGACAATCCACGAAGTGATCTCGATCATGACCATGCAGAGGAGGAACATGAATGTTCTCACGGACATGATGATGAAGAGCATATCGCACAACATAACAAGATGGGGGTAGTCTTAGAAGATTGCAACTATATTGTGGTTAAGCGTGCATGTAAAAATACGGTCAACGCGATGAAAGCAAATGGGATCAGTGTAGTTAAATACGGCGGAGAAGCGCCACAAAGTGAAGCTATTTTACGCGAGCTTGCAAATAAGTTTATCGCCTAAAGAGCTTGGGATGTAGAGAGGCTTGGGATGTAAGAGTATTACATCCCAGCTTGTTTTTCTTGTAAGATCCGCTCAAACATATCCGGGTAGCTCTCTTGGAGCTTTTTTACCTTGTCGATATTTCCCTCGTTCACGTTTTTCTCAACAAATGCTTTAAATTTTTGGTAGCGAGCTTCGCCGTCTTCTGGCTTTTCTATTTGCACCTCTACAACTTTGCTCGCATTATTTTCAGCTTTTGTTTCTACGACAACTACTGCTTGCGTCTGCGCGGGTGTCACTGTAATATTGGCGATCTTTGGTGGAGATTTTTCCCCATAGATCTCTACGCTGTAAGAGAAACTATCAACACCCACAAAATTCTCTTTTGCTTTATAGGTAAAACTTCCTCTCTCATGAAGTTGTAATGTACCATTTTTAACATCTTCATTGAGGATAAATTCAATATTTTGGTGGCTAAGAGGGCTGAGTGATTCGGAAAAAGCAAGATCGGTGCTCGTGGTAAATTGCTTTGTTTTTGCATCATTAAAAAGTGCGAGCTCCCCAGGTGTGAAAAAGCGCAGTTCGATCGTTTTAGAGAAGTTTGGTTCCAACGAGATCGTGCCAGATTTTTCTTGATCTGCATAGCTTGCAATGTAGCGAACCTCCCCTTGACATTTTTGCAAAGAAGTTTCTACATTAGGGCGTACAGTTTTGCCATCGACGATGATGCGAGTCTCCTCTTTGGTGTAGAAGTTAATGATAGGCAGATTCATCGAGCTAAAATCTTTGTCAATGCTGATATCTTCTAAAAGTTCCAAGTTAAATTCCCCTTTGATAGGGCATTTTTCTTTGGCTGTGATAGTGTAGGTGTAGCTTCCCTCTTTGAGATACAAAGGGGTGTTGCTTGCTACAAATTTATCTTGGAGCATGATCTTTACATTTTGTGCATCACCAGCAATTTTAAAGGTGACACTTTGCGGGTGAGTCGTCTCTAAGAGTTTTGCGAGCTCTTTTTTTGTGTGAGTGATCTTTGCAAAGTCATTTGTATGAAATTTTTTTGGAAAAATCTCTAAGAGCGCTTTTGTGACATTGAGGTGCTCTTGCAAATCTTGAATCTGCTCATAACGCTCTTTTGGATTTTTGCTCAGTGTATTGATATGAAATCTTTGGAGCTCTTGATTGAGGAGTGTTGCGACGTTGTAGAGTTTTTCTTTCTCTATGAGCGCGCACTCCTCATTGCCATTTTTGACATAACGAAGCTCTTGTGCAAAAAGGTCAAGCATCTTACTCTTCTCTTTTGCAAAGGGGTTAAGCTTAGAGAAAAAAGAGGCTGTTTTATCAAAAAATCCCTCATCATCTTTTTGTTTGGTCTTGCTTTTAAAGAGTTGCTCGTTTAAAGCACTATACGCCTCCTCTTGTGTTTTAGCGCAGCTTTTAAAAACCATGGCATTTGCCTTTAACAGGCTCTCATTATAAATATCGCGAAAGATCTTCTCTTGAGATTGCAGTTTTGCACTGATTTTTTTCAGGTCATGTTTATTTGGATCATCAAGATAGGATGGCTTTAAAAAAGCTGTGACAAGATTGGATGTTTGCTCGATCTCTTTGAGATACTCTTGGGTTTTTTTGAGCTTTTCGTTGATATCTTTTGCAAGGTTAGACTCAGAGAATGCAAGCACTTTTGTGAGCATCTGTTCTGTGTGTTCTACTTGCTCTTTTGGATCAATTTTGACACACACCGATCCATCTTTGGTGGAGATATCTTGTTTGACAAAAGAGAGGTTGCTTGAAACTCTGAGAATAGAGTCGATCTTTTGATCTACATTTTCCTCTGCGCCACTCTTATCTACGGATGTATGTTTTGTAAAGCTATTCTCAACATTGGAGAGGATCATCGAAGAGAGTTTTTCGAGTGCCTCATTTTGAGAGGGTGCACACGCCTCATATGCAAATAAAGAGGAACTTGCAAAAAGCAAGGAGAGCCAAAGTGTTTTTTTCATAAATTTCCTTTGCAAAATAGTACAAAATCATACACAACAAAGCCGCACTTTTAGCTTAAAGTGAGTGTGGGTATAATTGCGCTTATGAAACGATTGCAACATATAAATAAGGGCGTGAAGTATATGCTTCTCGCCTCTTTTACCTTCGCTGTTATGGGAGCATTTGCCAAGCTTGCGAGTGAGTCTCTCAGCTCTTTAGAGGTAGTTTTTTTTAGAAATCTCGCGGGGGTACTGCTCATCGGTGCAGCAGTTTTGCGTAAACCTATGAAACATCAAGGAGGCAAGCCTTGGCTTTTGTTCTTTCGTGGCTTTATGGGCTTTTTAGCTCTGCTTGCGTTCTTTTATAATATCGCACACATCCCTCTTGGTGATGCGATGACCTGGTCTAAGACATCCCCTATCTTTACCGCCATTTTTGCTTGGCTTTTTTTGAGTGAAAAGCTCAGTCTCAAAGCGTGGGGTGCGATAGGGCTTGGCTTTATCGGGATCGTCTTTATCACCCAACCAAGCGGTATCGGTTTTTCAAAATATGACCTGCTTGGGCTCTTTAGTGGCATAGGTGCAGCCTTAGCATACACCTCGATACGCGAACTTCGCAGCTATTACGACACCCGCGCGATCGTGCTTTCTTTTATGGGCGTAGGTACTATTGGTCCTGTGCTTTTATTTTTGATCTCCCCGTATGTCTCTAGTGATGCGCTTGATTTTATGCTTGGTGAGTTTGTGATGCCACAGGGTGTGGTTTGGGTCTATGTGATCGGGATGGGGATCTTTGCAACGATCTCACAAACCCTTATGACCAAAGCGTATGGGGAGACAAAAGCGGGGATTGTTGGGGCTGTGAGTTATTCCAATATCCTTTTTGCGATCTTGGTTGGGCTTCTTTTAGGAGACGCGCTTCCAAGTCTGATGACCACTTTTGGGATCGTGCTG
>JAVETX010000009.1:0-51972 GCA_034005845.1 Sulfurimonas sp.
CGAGATAAAGATGCAAAAAGTAGAACTCCTCTCCCCTGCGGGAACCCTAGAAAAACTCAAGATAGCGATCGATTTTGGTGCTGATGCCGTATATGGTGGTGTGAGCCATTTTTCACTTCGTATCCGCTCGGGTAAAGAGTTTAGCATGGAGGAGTTTGGCGAGGGGATCGAGTATGCCCACGCACGTGGCAAAAAAGTCTATGCTACTATCAATGGCTTTCCTTTTAACTCCCAACTCTCTCTTCTCAAAAAACATATTTTGGCGATGGCTGAATTAAAACCTGATGCATTTATCGTTGCAACCCCTGGTGTATTGCAACTCTGTCACGAGCTCGCACCTGATATGCCCCTGCACCTCTCAACCCAAGCCAATGTTATGAATGTTTTGGATGCAAGAGTCTATTATAATATGGGCGCGACTCGTATCATCACAGCACGTGAGATCTCACTCAAAGACCTCAAAGAGATCAAGCGAGAGCTCCCAGATCTCGAACTTGAGGTGTTTGTCCATGGATCGATGTGTTTTGCTTATAGTGGCAGATGCCTCATCTCAACTCTTCAAAGTGGGCGCGTGCCAAACCGTGGAAGCTGTGCGAATGATTGCCGTTTCCCTTATGAGATCTATGCTGCCAATCCTGAGACGGGGACACTCTTCAAGCTTCAAGAGGATGAGGGTGTAGGAACCTATATCATGAACTCTAAAGACCTCAATCTCGCTTCTCACATCCAAGAGATACTCGATAGTGGCGTGGTCGATTCACTCAAGATCGAGGGGCGCACAAAAACCTCTTATTATGCCGCGGTCACAGCAAAAGCGTATAGAATGGCTATTGATGATTATTATGAGGGCAAGCTCGATTCTAGCAAATACCAATACGAACTTGAATCACTTCAAAACCGTGGTTATACCGATGCCTATCTTGTTTCTCGCCCTTTTGAAAAGCACGATACACAAAGCCTAGACTTTACAATGCAACTTGGAACCCATCAAGTAAGTGGGCAAGTGAATGAAGAGGGAACACACTTTTTATGCAAGTACAAAACTCTTCCAAATGACGAGCTCGAAATTGTAGCTCCTCGTGATGCAGAGATACAATTGGTGGACAATGAGATCGGAACTATTTATGAAAAAGATCAAAGATTTTATCTCAAACTCAAGCAGCTCAAAACAGAGAGTGGAAAGCTTCTCGAGAGCGTGCACAGTGGAAATACAAACCCTATAGAGCTTCCTACAAAACTTCCGAAATATACATTTTTGAGAATTCCTTCGCATGAAGATATGGGAACTTATCCTAAAAAATAAAAGTTTTAATGTTATAATTTCAAAACCCAAAAATGAAGGAAGTTATAGATGAAATTTGTATCTATTGTTATTGGTAGTAAGAGTGATTACGAGATTATGAAATCTTGTTCAGACACGCTAGAGGCTTTTGGTGTAAACTATGAGATGGTTATCTCTTCTGCACACCGTTCCCCTGAGAGAACAAAAGAATATATTGAAACTGCCGAAAAAAAAGGTGCACAAGTATTCATCGCTGCAGCTGGTATGGCTGCGCACTTAGCGGGTGTTCTTTCATCAAAAACAGTGAAACCTATCATTGGTGTCCCTATGAGTGCTTCAGCTCTTAGCGGGATCGATGCACTTTTATCTACGGTACAGATGCCAGCTGGAATGCCAGTTGCTACAGTAGCGATAGGAAAAGCCGGAGCGATCAACTCTGCATACTTAGCGATGCAGATCTTGGCACTTGACAACGAAGAGTTAAGTATCAAGCTCAAAGAGGATCGTATTGCAAAAGCTAAAAAAGTAGAGATGGATTCTTTAGAGATAGAGACAATTATCAAATAGACTTCTTGCATAACCAATAGATAAGATTCCGTGTCAAGCACGGAATGACGAAGTGTGTAAGATTTCGTCACCCTGAACTTGATTCAGGGTCTCGGTCTTGCAAGAGGTTTAATAAAGATTTTCTACAATAGGAGTAGATATGAAGTGGATGAGTGATGAAGAGTATATGGAGCTTACAGGGCTCGATATCACGGCAATAGAGGATCTCATAGAGCGAGGAAAACTCACTATCAAAGTGGAAGACGGTATTCGCTATATCGATCCATCCAAAGGCTCTGCGGATGTTGTCCCTGCAAAGCTACGTGAACTCTCAGCACGCAACACTTCAGAGATGCTCGTTCAGCCCCAGTTCGTCGAAAAGACGATTGGGACTATTATCAATCTTCATGAGAAAGTTCTTGACGCTAAAGATGAAACACTCGAAGCGGTACGCGCAGAAAACACCTTTTTACGCGAAGCGCTTGCTTCTCTTCAAGAACTTTATGATGAAGATCGAAAAACGATCCACACCCTTCAAGAACAACTCAAACTCTCCCAACAAGAGGTGGAGTTTATGCGCAGAAAGTACAAGCTTATGTGGAATAAAGCGATCGAAGAACATACAAATTAATGCTCCTAGAAACTGAATGCATCAGCTGCATCATCAACCAAAGCCGTCGCGTAGCAAGTGCGATAGGTGCATCTGATGAGCTGAGTGCTACCCTTACATATACAGTAGAGAATATGAGCAAAGATTTTTCTCGCCAGCAAAATCCCCCTGAGGTCGCAGCGGATGTGTATGAAAAGATGGCACTTCTCGCAAATAAAAGAGACCTTTATGATGAAGTCAAAGCCCTCTCCACAAAAAAAGCACTCGAGTTCATTCCCCTTTTAGAAGAGAAACTTACAAACTCAAACGAGAAACTTCTCACAGCAACAAAAATAGCCGTTGCTGGCAATGTAATCGATCTCGCCGCTCAAGTGGAGTTTGATCTACATGAAGAGCTAGAGAAGATCTTTGAGACAGAGTTTGCGCATAATGATTTTACCCTTTTGCAAAAAAAACTAGAAGAAGCAAAAACGCTTCTTATCATCGGTGATAATGTAGGGGAACATATCTTTGATAAGCTTTTTGTAGAGATCCTCAAAGAGCTCTATTCAAAACTTCATATCAGCTATATGGTTCGAGGCAATCCCATCATCAATGATGTCACAATGAAAGAGGCAAAAGAAGCGGGCTTCGATACGATCTGTGATCTCGTCGATAGTGGTGTCAATACCCCAGGTTTTGTGTACGAGCGCGCTACATCCCAAGCCAAAGAGCTCTTTGATGCTTCGGATGTAGTGATTACCAAAGGGATGGGAAACTACGAATGTCTCAGCGACACCCACCGCATAGATCTCTTCTTTTTGCTCAAGGTAAAATGTGATGTAGTCGCACGCTCTTTGGGTAATAATGTAGGCGATATCATCTGCAAGATGCGCTAAGCTTTTTATTTTAAGCTCCCCAAATCTACTCTTAGCTATAATTGCACTAATTTTTTACAGAGGTTTTTTATGATCACTTTTAGCCAAATGCTACTCAAACTTCAAGAATTTTGGATGATGCAAGGGTGCAATATTGTGCAGCCTTACGATATCCCTGCAGGTGCGGGAACATTCCACCCTGCTACTTTTTTACGCTCACTTGATTCTACACCATGGGCAACTGCGTATGTCGCACCAAGCCGCCGCCCAACAGATGGTCGCTATGGTGAAAACCCAAACCGCCTTGGGAGCTACTACCAGTTTCAAGCACTCATCAAACCATCTCCTGACAATATTCAAGAGCTCTACCTTAAATCTTTAGAGTATTTAGGATTGGATGTATCGCAGCATGATATCCGCTTTGTAGAGGACAACTGGGAATCTCCAACTCTTGGAGCTTGGGGTCTTGGCTGGGAAGTTTGGCTCAATGGAATGGAAGTGACTCAGTTTACCTATTTTCAACAAGTAGGCGGAATAGAGTGTAGCCCTGTGGCAGTTGAGATCACCTACGGTACAGAGCGTTTAGCGATGTATTTACAAGGTGTTGACACTGTTTTTGATATCGTTTGGGGTGAGAACGAACATGGTAAAACTTACTACCGCGATGTGCATAAAGAAGCGGAGATCGAGTTTAGCAAGTACAACTTTGAAGTAGCCGACACAGCGATGCTTTTTGCTGAATTCAATGCAAAAAGTGAGGAGTGTTTACGTACGCTTGAAGCAGGCTTACCTCTGCCAGCCTATGATCTATGTATGATGGCGGCAAATACCTTTAACGTGCTTGATGCACGTAAAGCGATCAGTCAAACAGAACGCCAAAACTACATCCTAAAGATCCGCGAACTCTCTAAAGGGTGTGCCGAGCTTTATAAAGCCCAAGAAGCAGAGAGACTCGAGAGAGTCAAAGCTTAAACTCTCCTCTTTTTATAATGCACACCGAACTTCTCTCATGGTACAACCAACACGGCAGACACGACCTGCCGTGGCGTAATACTTCGGATGTATACCATGTGTATGTCAGCGAAGTGATGTTGCAACAGACTCAGGTAAAACGCGTCTTAGAAGAGTATTATTTTCAATTTTTAGAGCGTTTCCCTACACTCGAAACACTTGCATCCGCACCTTTAGATGATGTGTTTTCGCTTTGGAGTGGGCTTGGATATTATAGACGTGCAAAAAATCTTCATGCCACAGCACAGCTTTGTGCTCCCTCGCTCCCCAAAACGAGCAAAGAACTTTTAGCCCTTCCTGGAATCGGGCGCTATACCGCAAGTGCGATTTGCAGTTTTGGTTATGATCAAAAAATAAGTGTGGTCGATACCAATATCGCGCGCGTACTTACACGCTATCTTGGGCTTCGTGATGCAAAAGAAAAAGAGCTTTGGAGTGCAGCGGATTCTTTGCTACATCCCAAGGAGGTGCGTAGCCATAACCTTGCTCTTATGGATTTGGGTTCTTTGGTGTGTCTGCCTAAAAATCCCCTCTGTGACACCTGCCCACTTTTGTTCGGATGTAAGGCAAAAGAGAATCTCCAGCTCTTTACAAAAACCACATCCAAAGAGTATATCAACCAAGATCTTTATTTTGGGATATACCGCAAAAAAGAGAAACTCGCGTTTCGCAAAAGTAGAGAGGGGATGTATAAGGATATGCTCGAACTCCCTCGTATCGAGTTTCAAGAGAGTGGCTATATTGGGACGTTTAAACACTCGGTGACAAAATATCATCTGAGCATCTCTGTTTATGAGCTTGAAGAGGAACCTTTGGATGTAGAGTATATCTCCCTCTATGAAATAGAGCGCGCGCCTATCTCTTCAATGACCAAAAAAGCACTCAAACTTTATCTGCAAAAATGATCTCTACGCTCGTTCCCTCACCATAAACACTCTCAAATCGTATCTCAAAACCATGAAGACTTAAGATACTCTCCACCAGAGCAAGCCCCAAGCCTGAGCCCTCTTTATTTTGATTGACACGGTAAAACTTATCAAAGATCTTTGCAATATCCTCTTGCTTCACCCCAATCCCATGATCCACGATGCGAAGGCGATCTTCTAGCAAAGCGATCTCAATCGCTCCCCCCTCATGGGAAAATTTGATCGCATTATCTAAAATATTGGCGATCACCAGACCTATGAGTGTTGGATTTCCCTCACGTGTAAGGGTTTGGGATTCTAAGAGTCTCAGTTCAATGTTTTTTGTTTTTGCAAAAGCTCTTTTTTGCTCAAGCACCTCATCGAGGATCTCATCGATATAGATCAGCTCAAACCCCTCTTTGATCTGCATATCGGCACTATTAGAGAGAAAAAGTATCTTCTCTATAATATCTTGGAGCCTGTCGATCTCTACGAGTGAGGAGCCCAAAATCTCTTTGTACTCAGCTGCACTTCGCTCTTTTCTCAGCCCCACCTCTATCTCTCCACGCAAGATAGTCAGAGGAGTTTTCAGCTCATGTGAAGCGTTTTGCCCAAACTCTTTGGTCTTTTTATACGATGTTTGGAGCTGATCGATAAGGATATTAAAGGTCTCTATGAGTTCATCGATACATTTAGAGATGCCCGTTTTTTTGATGCTGTGTTTTTTGCCATCGATCTTGATACTGCGCACCTCATTTACGACATTTTTGGTCTCAGCGAGCGAGCGTGAGATGATTAGATTCACCAAAAAAAGAATAATCAAGAGCAACATCCCAAGCCCGATCATAAGAAGATGGCGAATCGTCTCTATCTCTTGCGTGGTAGGAGCATATGGGGTCGCACACTCTAGCAAAAGCACTCTATTCTCTTGCTTTTCAACAAGTAGATAGCCAACTTTTAAGGGCTTTTTTGAGAGCTGAGCATCGTACAATGTGGTAAAGATCAGTTCATCTGCATCGAGTTTATTTACAATTTTTTTATCGATAAGTAAAAGATCTTCTCCAAGATCACGAGATTTCAAAATAAGTCGTGTTGCTTCCCCCTCGATCAAGATAAGTTGTCCAAAAAGGGTCTCGATCCCAAACTCATCTTTGACATGTTCAAAACTATAGCTTTGCTCTTTTGCAAAGAGTTTGTCGTATTCAAGATTTTTCATCGCTGCAGAAAGTTTGGCTTCGACGCTTTGGGTGTATTGCATCCGTACTGAGCTGATAAGTAAGAAATAAAAGAGGGTAAATATCACAAACAAAAAGACAAAAAGCCCACCCAAAAGGCGAAATTTCAGACTAGGAATCACCCGTATCATCGTGTCTCACCGATCATAAATCCAAGCCCGCGATAGGTATGGATCAGCTTTTTCTCATGCCCTTTATCGATCTTGTTACGCAGTCTATAGATATAGACATTGATCACATTGCTATTGAGATGTGTATCTACATCCAAGGTATTTTCTAAGAGTGTCTTTTCATCGATGATGGCATTTTGGTGTCGCAGAAGATATTCTAATATCAGATACTCTTTGGATGTAAGGTTGATCTTTTCCCCTGTGCGAGTGAGAATCTTTGTAAGGGTATTGAGCTGAAGATCTGCTATGGAGAGGAGATCCTCTTTTTGTGTTGTCTTGCGTAATTGCACACGGATACGTGCTAAAAGCTCATCAAAACTAAAAGGCTTTGTGAGATAATCATCTGCACCGAGATTGAGAAACTCCACCTTATCTTCTATCCCACTTTTGGCACTGAGCATAATGATAGGGGTCAATATCTTTGCAGCGCGCACCCTTTTACACACGGTGTAGCCATCAAGATCTGCGAGCATAATATCAAGGATGATCACATCATAAAGATTGGTCGTTGCAAGGTAGATAGCTTCTTCCCCACTTGGGGTGATATCGACACAAAAGTTCTCCTCTATGAGCCCTTTACTCAAAAAAGAAGCGATCTTTGTATCATCCTCAACTATCAAAATTTTCATAATGTATCTCCAAATTTTGATCTATTTTTATCGTTTTATATTTTGACTTTAGCGTGCTATCAATATTGAGCGCGGTTGAGAACACACCACTAATAAGTGCAGAATTTGAGAGTACGCTTGAAGAAAGGATACCATTTTTCACCTCCTCTTTTGAGAGGATATGGGAAAAACTTTTCCCCTCGATAGTTGTATTGCGCTCATAGCTTGCCGATGTGGTGAGTGCTGCGTTTTGCAGCTCTACATACAAAAGATGCTCTTTTGGATCTTTTGGATTTTTAATCCCTATCTTAAAGGCTCTGCCATCTGGCTTACATCCCAAGGCATAGATATCTCCACCAAAGTTGACTAAAGCGCTTTGTACTTTTCTTTTTTTTAAAAGCATCACCGCTTTATCTACAGCGTATTCTTTGACCATTCCACCGAGATCTATCATCGTATATGGATTATCAAAGAAGATCTTATTTTTTTTGATCGTAAAATGCTCACATCCCACGTAAGGGAGAACTCTTTCTTTCTCTTTTTCAAGGAGTTCAAGAGAATCTAATTTGTAAAGTGGCTTGATGGTGGCGAGCGTGATATCAAAAATCCCTTTGGTCTCTTCATAGAACATCTTTGCACGAGAGAGGATATCTTTGCTTTGTGCATCAAGTTCTTGCGTCTTTCGTGCATTAATATGTGAGACTAAAGAGGCTGGATCAAAATAGTTGTACTTTTTTTCCAGCTCTTTTGTTTGGAGGAGGATCTCTTTTGCAACCGTGCGAGCTGCCTCTTTGCTTGGGGCATAGATAAGTAGCTCACAAGGAGTACTCATCGCCTCAAATTGAAAAATATTTTTTATCAAAACTTATATTTTATCCCTGTGGTAAAAAATGTCGCACTTAGACCTGTACTTTGGTCGTAATAATTGGCTCCAAGATTATAGCTCAAATCTTTTGTGATCTCATAATCAAGTGAGGCTTTGTACGTGAGCGCATCAAAGGAGCTGACACGATAATCACTCGAAGCAAATACCTCTGTCGTAAATGCTTCAGCGTAAAACTCCGCTTCACTTTGATTGTAATAACGCAAACCAGCACCCAAACGCAAGGAATCTCCTATCTCATAATACAGATGCGAATCGATCGTATGGGAATTAATATCCCAATCATCACTATAGTATTTGTAACTCAACTGCCCATAGAGTGTATCGCTCAGCGCTTTTTGATAACTCAGTTTGAGTCCATATCCTGCTCTATCCTCAGGCTTTTTCTCCGCTTCTACATAGTTGCCATTGCGCACTATATTATGATACGGACTACTCAAGTATCCCGACTCTGCTGTATAAAAAAGCCCAACATTTGCCACACTCGTCTCATCGATCACCTGTGAAAAGCCGAGCTGAAGATTATACACATCATTGGTCATCTTTTGACTCGCTCCACTCGAAGCATCACAAGAGCTATTGAGTGTACAGTTTTTTATCAGTATCTCATTGCTTTGGTACGATCCACCAAATGAGAGGCTTTGGTTGTGAGAACTATCCAGATAATGCAGATACGAAGCACTCCCCTCATAGGAGTAAAAGTCACTCTCTGAGCTGTAGCTGACTCCGACACTCAGCTCATCACGATTTTCAAAACGGGTGGTGAGGTTGGCACTTCCTGCAACACGATTTTCTTCAAACTCTATATTGTCATATTTGATATTTGAACTACTTCCTCTATTGTACGCAGAAGCTCCACTACTCGCATCTGCGTCATAATAGGTTGGGCTCGCTCCACTTACACTATCAAGTACTACATCCACATTGAGCGTATAATCAGCTCCAAAATCTTTGTTGATCTCAATCGAGGGAGCACTCACAGATACGCGAGAATCACTCTCATCATACTGCATAAACTCTACGTTGATATAATCCTGTGCTGAGGCATTCATCGCCACAAGCACCATACTCGCTGCAAGAGAGAGTTTTCCTAGTTGCATCCGCATCCGCCACCTCCTATAGTTCCGCCACCTTTAGTAGCCTCTTTTGAATAATAGATATGTTCATGAAACTTTGTGACAAGCTTATTTGAACCACCCTCTTTCATCGCATCTTTTGCCAGTGTTGCTTTTTCCCATGGCTGTACCTCTTTGATACATCCACTCAAAAAAACAAGGACAAAAACTAAAAACAGATATTTCATTTTGACTCCTTACAGTTTTGTAGTGCTTCATTTATGGTAGCTTTTAGATCATCTACAGCACCAAAGATATGTGCGCAGACCTGCTTGTTCTGGACAATATACAGAGCTGGCATTCCGATAGGTTTGTACTCTTTAATGATCTCATTGGAGCTGTCATTGATCACACGAAAAGTAAAATACTCTTTGAGCTCCTCTTGAAACTTTTGTGCATCTTGTGGATCTTTATCTACATCCACACCTATGATCTCGATATCTTTTCTCTCACTTGCGATACGTGAGAGCTGAGGGATCTCTTTTTTGCACGAGCCACACCAAGAAGCGAAGAAAGAGACAACATAGGTTTTGTCTGGATCAAACTCAAGGGAATTGGCAAAAAGTGCAGAAGAGATCAAAAACAATGACACTATTTTTTTCAAAATATACTCCTTTTTTACCTACTATTATAAATACTTATATGAATTCAAAATGAATAAGCTTACAAAATGCAATATTTTTACTCTTTTAAGTGCCAAAACACTATAATTCGCTCATATTACATCCCAAGGAAGAGCTTTGCACCAAACACTCATAGGTCAAATTGATAAAATTCTCTTTGAAGAGGATGGTTTTTTTATTGCTGTTCTTAAAAACGGAGAAAAAATCAGTGGCACCTATTTTGAGAGTGAAGTCTCCCACCTCAAAGGCTCCGCAATTACCCTCAAAGGCTACTGGGAGGAGCATAAAAAATATGGTAAGACCTTTAAGTTTGACACCATCAAGGTGAATCAAAACGAGCTCTTTTTCTTTTTAAACAAGATCATCAAAGGGTTCACCAAAAAGCTCTCAGCAGAACTAATCGAACACTTTGGCAACGAGGGGCTCGTAGAGATTTTAGATAATAATATCGAGCGTCTTTTGGAGTTTAATGGGATCAAAGAGAAGCGTCTCAAAAAGATACAGACAAGCTGGAAAAAGTTTCGCTCGATGCGTCAGATGGGGGAGTTTTTAAGCCCTTATGATGTCTCACCTGCACTTCTGACCACTATCGCCACAGCGATGCGAGACGTCGATGAGCCCTGCACTAAGATCAAAGAAAACCCCTACATCCTCACCTCGATCAACTCCATAGGTTTTAAAAGAGCCGATGAACTCGCTTTGAAAATGGGAGTGGAAAAAGAGGATGAGCACCGCATCGCCTCAGCGATGGATTATGTCTTGCTCAATTATTGCGAACAGCAAGGAAACTCCTGTGTCGCCAAAGATATCCTCTTTGCCCAACTCGATGAACTCTTAGGCTTCTCTGATGCACACAAACTCTACGAAGCAACCCTTATAGAGCGCGTGGCAGAGCAAAGTATCGTGCTGATGAAAAACGACCGTGTCTCCCCTGCACGCCTTTATGATGCTGAGAAATTTCTTTATGATGATTTTGCCCAAAGAGCCAAAAACGACAGTGGAGGTTTTGTAAAAGATCTTGATGCTTTTTTAAAGGAGCATGAGTTAAATCTTGGTGAGGAGCAACGCAGAGCCGTAGAGATGATCAACCAAGGAACATCACTTCTCTTTTTGGTCGGCTACGCGGGAACGGGAAAAAGTACTACATCCAAAAGTATCCTCAAACTCTTAAACACAAAATACGACTACAAAGAGATCATCACCTGCGCACTCAGTGGTATTGCTTCACAGCGGATCTCTGATACCACAGGCTTTGAGAGTGCTACGATCCAATCGCTTTTGGTGAAGTTTGAAGAGCGCGATACTTTTCCTTACTCCGTCGTACTTATCGATGAAGCCTCAATGATAAACTCCTCCCTTTTTGCACGCCTTGTGCGCAAGATCGATAAAAAAGCGATCCTTATTATCGTTGGGGATGACGCACAGCTTCCCCCTATTGGAGCGGGAAATGTTCTTAGCGATGCGCTTACACTCCAGATCGCCCCAATTGTAAAACTCACCAAGATCTATCGCCAAAGTGAAGATCAAGCGATCACTCTCATCGCCAACGACATTCGTTTGGGCAATATTCCGCAATACAAAGCAAATTATGAGGATTTTGAGTTTATCGATGTAAGCATCGCAAATTATTATGCGCTTAAAAACCAGCTCGGAGCCAATGAGCTCAAAGATCTACGCGAAACAAACTCCAATGATATCGTCGCAGAGATCGTTCATAAAGCACTCGAGAGCATCGAAAAAGCGCGCTACCGCCTCAAAAACAAAGAGATCAAAGAGTATCTCAACTATTTTCAGGTGATCACCCCAATGAAAGGGGGGATACTCGGTGCAAATAACCTCAACAAAGTGCTCCAAGAGTATTTTAACCCCAATCCAAAAAAATGTGTCAAACGGGGAGGTGCAGAGTTTCGCCTGATGGATAAAGTGGTGCACACCAAAAATGAGAATATGACCTCATGGAGTGGCGATGGGTTTAAAGAGGGGGAAGAATCGGCTCAAAGACGGATATTTAACGGTATGAGCGGTTTGCTCTTTAAGATAGAAGAGGAGGATGAACAGGTGTTCGTTTTTTACCCTAATGAGGATCTCGTGGTGGTCTATGAATATGAAGAGCTCAAAAGCCATCTGATGCTTTCCTATGCCCTGACTATCCACAAAGTACAAGGGATGGAGTATGACATCGTCGTGATCCCGATGAGTTTTACCCACTTTATCATGCACAACACAAAGCTCATCTACACCGCCATCACACGAGCAAAACATCGCTGTATCTTAGTGGGTGAGAGTGGCGCTTTTGAGAGTGGATGTAAAAAGTTTGAAGCCACACGGCGCGATACTGTGCTTTTGGAGTTATAAGGACTGACGTGTTAGCTTTTAAATTAATTCAATAATCTCTATATCTTTATCATTGAAGCATCAAAACTTTTTTGATCGTGGTAAAAATCATCTGCACTGACAAAATCTTGTGAATATTCTTTTATTTTTACAAGAGACTCTAAAATAGCTAAGAGATCAAACTTTATTTTAGACATAAATAGTATCTTTTAATATCATCTCTTTAGCATAAGGCTTGAGATACTTTTCTCTTGCCAAATCAACACTTCTTTGAAATGCATCAGACAAAAATGCTTTTAATGATTCTTTTGTATCGTGAATATTTTTTACATTATCATCTAATTCTATAAGCAAATCAACATCACTCACAGTAGTTTGTTCATCTCTTGCAAATGATCCAAACAAGCCTATCTTTGTGATGTGAAACTTTTTTTGAAGATAGTTTTTATTTTGTTCTAAAAAAGTAATAATCTCATTTTTTGTATTCATAGAACTTATTCTAGCAGATTTTTGTTTAACTCTTTGCTACAGTCTCAGCAAGAACGTATACTATACGATGTAGCACTAAAAAATCGAAATATATCTACGCTCCCACGCAGAGCATGGGAGCAAGAAAGGTTTATAAAGTCAATGATAACTTCTACTTTCTTTTTTTATAAATGTGTATACATTCCACCTCGGGAGAGGAGGAACGAGAAAATTTTCTTATATGTTATTAACTACTTCTATAAAATATTCATTAGGGGCTTGTTCTCCATCAATTGTTACGCTAACAGTTGATTTTTCTGCAACTTGTCCATAGTTTTTAGCAAAAAAAGTACTTTTATTTATACACTTTAATTCAAGCACGTCATTAAATGAATAGCTAAGTATATTAAAAACCTCATAATGCTTAGCCCAACTACACTCACTGCCGCCAGCATTATCTCCAAGATTAATATTCCTATTTAATTTTACTGTATCGTCATTATAGCTATATTCTAAATAAGGTTCACTCGGATATGTAATGGTAATATCTGGAACCCACGGTTCAGAGTCTTTAATAACAACTGAGGATGAACTAACTATTTCGGAGGTAGTCTTGTTATTAATGGCTGTTGAAGCTATATTTGCAAACGAAGAATCTTTTAGTTCGTACATATCCCAACTTTTTTCTACTGAATTCAAGCTTGTAAAGTAAGATTTTAGATCATACTGAGTACTACTTTCTCCGCCATCACTTCCGCCACACCCACCACAAATCAAAGCACTTATTGCTAAGGCTAACATCAACCATTTTTTCATGATTCACCTTTTATTAATATCGGATAATAGTATCCGTTATTAATTTACATAAAGCTTAATATTTGAACTATATTATTCAGAATGGATAAAGGCTTTCAATGGAAATTATTGATAAAATCAACTATCTTATCAAAGAGAAGAACTTACAAAAAAAAGATTTTGTCAGACTACTTCAGGCACTCGAACCAAAACTAAAAAGTACTGGTGATATTCCAAGTGAACAAACGATTTACGGCTATCTTAATGGCAAACGCGAGCTAAAAGTAGAACTTATCCCCTATATTGCCGAAGTGTTAGGGGTAGATGAGGGGGAGCTTTTTCGGTTTGATATTGAGTATGCGAGTGAATACAACATTCGCTACTCAAAAGATGCACGCGAGATACTAGAGCTTTTGCAATACACTCCTAAGCCAACACTAGAGCATATCAAAATTGCCCTGCGTCGCTTGAAGCAAGAGCATGAAGCTCTTACAAAGTCACTCTAAATCTACAAACTCATAACAGAGTCAATAGCACACACGATTTTCTCATCTACATCCGAAGCTTTGAGATCCATAAAATCGATCTGGATCTTATACACAGGTTGTGTATCAAGCGAGAATTGATAGATAAGATAGCCTGCATAGAGCTTTGCTTCTATATTTTTTTTGCCTGGATCGAGCTTGTCATTTTCATAGATGGTGATCTCTATGCTTGCTTTTTTTTGCACAGGGGAACTTAGCGCGTGTTTTGTGAGCTCTTGATGCGTTTTTTGCTCTACATCCGAAGCTTTGAGGTACGCAAACAAACGTGTTGGCATATGTTTTGCCTCGAGCGTTTTTGTAGTGATCACTACATCCCCACTTCTTAGAGCATTTTGAAGCTCTTTGATGAGGGCTTGGTTTTGCACTTTTTCAAACACGACACTCTTTGTGTGGCATGCGAGTCTTACGGCTTTTGCACTTGGCTTTTGGGTCTGATCGTATACACTTTTGATGATGACAAACATCACCGCGACCAAAAGTGCAATCGTAAAATATCTCTTCATCTCTTTGCCTTAGAATTACTGTAAACTTGCCTCAATCTCTTGGACACTCTCAAGATATTCTATCTTTGTAATGATAAAATTCTCTAAAGAAACAACAACGATCTTCTCTGCTTTATCAGCGATCTTATATTGGTTTGAGATCTCCTCTTGATCGATCACTAAGATCGTATGCTCAAAATCACGCAGACCTGGCATAATGAACATAGAGCGGATCATAGATGGAGCAGCACTCACATCTGCCACAAACATCGCGTTGCGTTCTGCTAAGAAGTTTGCATCTTTTGTTGCAAGAAAATCGTTACAGTCGTGTCCAACATCTTTAGAGAATGCAAAAATTATCTTTTTTGTCTCTTTGGTGATCGGCGTTGGTTTTGCGTGCTGATCGTTGAGCGCTAGTTTTTCGAGTGAATTATTCACAACAAGTTTAGACTCTACCTCTACATCCGAAGCACTTTTTGAGCTACATCCCAAGAACACCAATACACTCAAGAGTGCGAATACTATCTTTTTCATTTTTATACCTTTTTATTTTTTACAATAATAGTGCATTCTTATTATAAATATAATTGCGAATAAATTTAATAAAATTGTTTAACCTCTCTCAAAGCGAATAAAAATTAGAGTAAAATTTCATAAATAAAATAAGGAAATACAATGGCATACGCTACAGCAAGACATATATTAGTTCATAGTGAAGAGGAGTGCAACACACTCAAAGCAGAGATTGAGAGTGGAAAATCGACTTTTGAGTCTATCGCACAAAGCTATTCGCAGTGTCCATCAGGTAGAAACGGTGGAGATCTAGGTCAATTTGGACCAGGACAAATGGTTCCAGAGTTTGATAAAGCAGTATTTTCAGGCGATGTTGGTGTTCTTTATGGACCGATCAAAACACAATTTGGATACCACCTACTTGAAGTAACAAGTAGAGGCTAAGGAAAAGTTATGGTCAAAGTAGCCGCAATTCAGATGAGCATGGGGGAAGATAAAGAGGCAAATATTGCAAAAGCAGAGCGTCTTGTACGCCAAGCAGCAAGCAATGGCGCACAAATCATCTTGCTTCCTGAGCTCTTTGAGGGGATCTATTTTTGTAAAGAGATGGATAAGAAATACTTTTCTTGGGCAGCTCCAAGAGAGAATAATCCCCTGATCGCTCGTTTTGCATCCCTTGCAAAAGAGCTTGAAGTAGTCATTTTGATCAGCTACTTTGAAAAAGCGGGCTCGGAGTATTTCAACTCACTTGTTGTTGCTGACGCTGATGGAAGAGTTTTAGACAACTACCGCAAAACCCACATCCCAGATGGTCCTGGCTATGAAGAGAAGTTTTATTTCAAGCCAGGTGATACAGGTTTTAAGGTCTATGAAACAGCCTACGGAAAAATCGGTGTGGGGATATGCTGGGATCAGTGGTTTTGTGAAACAGCCCGAGCACTTACACTCATGGGCGCCCAAATCATCTTTTACCCTACAGCAATAGGGAGTGAGCCAGAGATAAAACTTGACTCAAAAGAGCATTGGCAACGTGTGCAGATGGGGCATGCTGCGACCAATACAGTTCCAGTTGTGGTTGCCAATCGCTATGGCGAAGAGAGTGCGCCAAGCTGTTCACTCAACTTTTATGGCTCCTCTTTTATCACCGACTATACAGGCGCTAAAATAGCTGAGGCGAGTCGAGATAAAGAGGAGATTCTCTACGCGGAATATGACCTAGAAGATCATGCGAAACAAAGGGAGTATTGGGGACTTATTAGAGATAGACAGCCCCATGCTTATAAGAAAGTCTGCGAGTAAGTTCTACTCTTTTGCATCAAGCTCGTGGAGGATATCTTTTCCTTTTTTGATCTGAAGTGCAACGATCTCAAGCTCCTCTTCGAGGGCTTGTTTTTGCTTCTTCTCGATCGTAATAGTGAGCGTCTTTTTGAGCTCTTTTCGCTTTGTGCGAAGTTTTTTGAGCAAACTCTTCACCGATTTTTTCTTACTAGATTTTTCAAAATCTTTGAGACTTAGATACTCTTTGACACTTTGTATAAACCCACTGACACTCATTTTTACCCCTTTGTTTCTAGTAGCTCTTTGATATCATCTTCGTTGATGATCATTTGGTTATCGATATTGGAACTATCACTCTTTTGAGGGATACACAAGATCTCTGCCATCTCGATAAGATTTTTACAAATATTGTACGCATAGGTACTATCATTCATCAATGAAGTCGCCATCTCATTGCTAATCAAGCGATTTCTAATCAAATCATCCAAAACTCCATTAGAGAGAATATCATTTTTTTGTGCATGGATTCTAGCCTTGGAGAGTAACACAATGATTACATCCTCTTCCACAGTTTTCATAAGGGTATTGATATCGCGAAGGAGCTCTGCAATATTTTTGCGTATCGTGTTGTACTCATTTTTGATGTAGCTATTTTTATGGTTCTTGTAGCGTTGCATATTCTTTTGCAGATGTTTTGTGTCTTTAAGCGCTTCTACCAAGGCCCTATTTGCAAGTTTTATCTTATGTACCTCTTCGATATGCTCTGCAGGAAAATTCCCTTGTGCCTTGGTCGCAAAATCTAGAATCTCCCCATAGATCCCTTTGATCTGCGTATTGTAAAGCAGGTCCATATCCACCGCTGTAGTTGAGTACTCCTCTTTGAGCACCTCATCGAGATCTGCGAGTGAATCTACACGCTTTGGCTTGAGATTAAGCCCAAAAGAGATGATCTCAAAACTCTTCTCATAAAGCGCTCTACTCTCTTGATACAAAGCACTCAGAGCCGTTGTAGGAAACTCTAAAACAGCATCACTCAAATAACTCGCGCGCGCAATACTCACCTCACCACTTGGCTCTTTAGAGACCACATATTTTTCTAAAAACTTCACAAGGTTATCAATAAAAGGGAGCATCACCACGATCCCTATAGTATTGAAGATCGTATGAAATACAGCGAGTTTAAGGGCATAATCATCACTTTGTATCCCCACAAAAGCACTCAAGTACTCCACAGCCATCATCAGCTGATGGATAAAAGCTATCGCTATGATCCCTGTGACAAGGTTAAAGATGAGATGGGCACCTGCGAGTCTTTTGCCATCAATATTAGAGCTCATCGCACCAATGATCGCAGTAATAGTTGTCCCCACATTTGCTCCGATTGCAAGTGCGAGGGCATTGTCATACGAGATCTGCCCCGCTGCAAGAGCGGTGATGATAAGTACCAGCGTCGCATGAGAAGATTGCATCACCACAGTTGCCACGATCCCAACCAGCGCAAATATCAAGAGTCCTTTGAGCCCATCAACACTCAAACTTGCCAGATCGATAGTGTCTTTAAAAGCCTCAAAGCCCTCTTTCATATAGTGAATGCCCAAAAATAAAAAACCAAGCCCAGCGAGGATATATCCTAAGCCTTTCAGCGTTTTTGATTTTTGAAAGATAAAGACGATCCCAAACACCAGCATCGGCATCGCATAACTTGCGATATCTACTTTGAGACCAAAACCTGCGACAAGCCACGCCCCAGTCGTCGTTCCTAGATTGGCTCCAAAGATGATTCCGATCCCCTGAGCAAGCCCTATCAGCCCAGCCCCTAAAAAAGAGATACTCAGTACTGAGACAAGAGAGCTTGATTGCATAATGGTCGTAGCGATGATTCCAAAGCCCAAACTCTTATAGAGCTTATCGGTAGATTTTTGCAAGATATTTTCTAAAACACCCCCAGAAAACTTTTTAAAGCCCTCTTCTAAAAACAACATCCCAAACAAAAAGATAGCGATCCCAGCCGCAATGTCTTTAAAATTAGGACTGATCCAAAATCCGTAAGTAAGAAGTGCTAAGATAAGGGGAAGAATCAAATTTTTTATCAAGCAAAGAAACCTTTTTTATAATAATAGTACCATAGATTTAGATCCACTTGGAACCAAATTTGCTATAATATTTCAAACACCCTCAAAAAGGTAGGATTTATGGATATTGTTCTTCGCAATAATCTCATTTTGATCACTACAGGATTTGATGCGCTCAATACGGAGTGGATGCAAAGGTTCCTTTACCACCATACTCGTGGTATGCTTTTTTTACCTCAGGCTGTCCTTGTATTTAGAAACGAGTCACTCAAAGAGATCCGTGAGGAATTTATACACGAGCTCAGCCAGTTTCACGCCAAAAAGCATGATTTTAATCACGAATTTTTCTTACGCTCTATGCTCAAATACGACAACCAACCCATCAAGATACAACTCGATGCGATGGAAAAACCCGAGACCATCAAGGTCAATCTTTATGCCTATAATAAAGACACCGTTCTTATCACTCTACAAAAGCCAAACTCATGGGTCACAAACTATCTACGCTCACAGCTTGAAGTCTATGTCGAACGTGGTACGGATGTATCACTTGTTGTGGATGTAGCAGACTATAGAGCCAAAGAGCGCCTTGAGCGCGCACTCAATAAACGCCATATCTTACACTACAATATCGAGTACACTTTTGATAACCGTTTTGTAAGTACCCTCTATGCAGACTTTGCAAGCTATACTTTTGGAGATCTCTGCAAGCAAAGTAAAGAGAATGAAAACTTACACTTTTATACGATACTCGAGTGCCCTGTGGGAGCGAGCCAAGATGCACTCAAACGAAGCTATAAAAAGCTTACAAAAGTGTACCATCCTGATAAGATCATCCATGAAGAACCCCATATGATCCAACACTACACACAAAAGTTTCAACTGCTTCAAGAAGCCTATACAGCACTCAAGATCGTCTCTTAGAATATAAACTTCTCTTTTGCTTCATCGCGTGAGCTGCTTTTGAGCAAGATCTCAAAATCCTCTGCTGTATAGAGTGCGATCGATTTGCCTTTGAGCTGTTCGAGCTCTTTACTAAAGCCACGCTTGGCAAAAAACAGTATCTGATCGGGTTTTATATCAAGTTTTTGACACTTCTCATAAAGTTTATTGAGTTCATTTTTACTCACTTTATGGTTGGTCCACTTACATTCCCCCACATACAAAGTGCCATTTTCTGTGGTTGTTAGGATGTCGATCTCTATCTTTGCATCCCAATAACTCCCCGAACTCTCTATCTGTGTATCGCGAATATGGTAGTTTAACAGTATTTCTGAGAGCTCTTCAAAAATCAAGCTCGTATAGCTGTGGCGTCTTTGTTCAAAGCGCTTGAGCACACCCTCATAATTTTTCTCTTTGATCTCTCTGCGATGAGGATGGATAAAGTAAAACCAAAAACGTACAAAAGGATAAGTAAAGAGCACTTTATGGGAGATTCTTCGACGCGCTTCCTCTCTTGTTCGCTTCTCATGTGCAGGACGTTCTGCTTTTTCTTCTCTAGAATATTCAAGCTGAATCAGACCCTTTTCTTGTAAGAAGTTAAGAGCGATCCCACCATTTTTATTATTAAGCCCTGCTCTATTAAAAGCAGAGAACATCCGTCTATCTCCCACAGCAAGAGCTGCGAGGAGGCGCTGATTTTTCGTGTCAAAGAGGGTGAGCTGATCTATCTTGAACTGAAGCGTTTCATAGTTGTCTAAAATGAGTGTTTGGATCAGTGAAGAGAGATCGATATGGGTGTCTACATCCCAAGATACCCCGCCAAAAACAGCGAAGTATTCTATCTGAGCTTCCATATCTTGCGGAAAGTTTTTAAAATAAAAAGATCGAAACTGATCGATTAACATTGCGTGCCATTTTTCATGCGAAAATTGTATCATAAATTAAAAAAAAGTTTTAAAATTTGAGTTTATATATATTTCGATATAATTGCATCATAATTTTAGCACCAAACTACAAGGATACAATTTTGCTTGAAAACATGAATGAAAAGTGTGCTGTTGTTGGGATTTTTGGACACAAAGAAGCTTCAAAGCTTGCATATTTTTCTCTACACGCACTTCAACACAGAGGACAAGAAGCAGCTGGGATAAGCTCTTCTGATGGAGAAAAACTTCATACGATCAAAGATCGCGGCTTGGTAATGCGTGTCTTTAATGAGAAAAAACTCTCAACACTCAGCGGAAACAGTGCCATAGGGCATACACGCTACTCTACTGCTGGAAACGACTCTATTTTAGATGCCCAGCCAGTTTTTGCTCGCTACGACCTAGGTGAAATGGCGATCGTTCACAACGGAAACCTCACAAATGCAGCGGAAGTTCGTAACAAGCTCATCGAAAAAGGTGCGATCTTTCAAACCTTTATGGATACAGAAAACCTTATCCACCTTATAGCAAAGAGTGAAAAGAAACAACTTCTTGATAGAATCGTAGATGCAGTTCAAAGAATCGAGGGTGCGTTTTCACTCGTCTTTTTAAGTAGAACAAAAATGTTTGCAATGAGAGATCGTCATGGTTTCCGTCCACTCAGCCTTGGACGTATTGCAAATGGTGGCTATGTTGTTGCAAGTGAGACCTGTGCATTTGATCTTATTGGTGCTGAGTTTATTCGCGATGTTGAACCTGGAGAACTTTTGATCTTTGAAGAGGATAAAGCTCCAAAATCTATCAAAGTGTTCGAGCCAACACCTAAACGCTGTATCTTTGAGTATGTTTATTTTTCGCGCCCTGACTCAAAAGTATTTGGACAAAGCGTGTACCAGATGCGTAAAAATATGGGTAAAGAGCTCGCAGCTATCAAGCCCGTCGAAGCAGATATGGTTATCCCTGTTCCAGATGGTGGGGTTCCTGCAGCTATTGGGTATGCACAAGCGAGTGGGATCCCTTATGAGATGGGAATTATGAGAAATCACTACATCGGGCGAACTTTTATCGAGCCAACGCAAGAGATGCGTGACTTGAAAGTAAAAATGAAACTCTCCCCGATGACAGATATCATCAAGGGAAAAAGAATAATCGTGATCGATGACTCTATCGTGCGTGGAACAACATCACGAAGAATCGTCAAGATGCTCAAAGAAGCAGGAGCGAGTGAAGTGCATATGCGTATCTCTTCACCACCAACAACAGATCCTTGTTACTATGGGGTTGATACACCTGATAAAGAGAAACTTATCGCGGCAAATATGAGTATTGATGAGATCTGTGAGTTTATCGAAGCAGACTCTCTTGCATATTTGGATGAGGCATCTCTTCTCAAAAGTGTCAACGCGACAGAAGACAACTATTGTACAGCTTGCTTTACCAGTAAGTACATCGTATAAGGTTGATTTTGAAACAGATATACACTTTTGGAACCTATCTTCACGACAAATTTGGCGCAAAGGTTTATAAAGTTGGTATCAACATCTCTGGCTTTACTTGCCCAAACATAGATGGAACAGTTGCAAAGGGTGGATGCACCTTTTGCGAAAATGATTCTTTTTCGGCAAGTACCAATGAGACCAAAGCCCTCAAAGGTTTTCATCTCAACCTTACATCCAAAGAAAACCCTTTTTTACAGAAGCAACTCCTCCAACTTGAACAACAATTTGAGAGTATCTCAAAGCGTCAAGCAAGAGAGTATGGGGCACAAAAATTTCTGGTCTATTTTCAATCTTTTACAAATACCTACGCCCCTTTTGAAACCCTCAAAGCACTCTATGATAAAGCACTTACTTTTGAGAATGTTGTGGGGCTTAGTATCGGAACGCGCTCAGATAGTATCACAGAAGAGACCCTTGAATATCTCAGTAAACTTGCAAAAGAAAAAGAGATCTGGATCGAATTTGGGATCCAGTCTGTGTATGATGCAACTCTAGAGAGGATCAACCGTGGACACGATAGTGCTAATGTCAAAGAGTGGATCCAAAAGTCTAAAGCAAAGGGTCTCAATGTTTGTGGGCACCTCATCTTTGGACTTCCAGGTGAAGATAAAGAGATGATGTTAGAGACCACGCGTCAAGCCTATTCGTGGGGAATCGATTCGGTCAAATACCATCCACTCTATGTTGTCAAAAAAACTGCTTTGGCAAATGAGTATATGCGTGGGGAGTTTACGCCAATCGATGAAGAAACCTATTTGGATGTACTCATCGAAGCGATCAAGATGAAGCCTGAGGATATCTCTATTCAAAGGGTCACAGCAGGGATCAATGATGATTCTTTGCTAGCACCTGATTGGTGTAGAGACAAGAACCTTCAGGTCAAACATATCAACAAAGCACTCAAACCACTAGGGCTTAAATACTAAAAGCTCTTAGTGGCCATATACATCCGTATATTGTGATACATTTCTAAAATAAGGTGGGAAGTCAAATACGACTCGAAACTGTTCTGCTTGTCCTGGCTTGAGATCTCTGGCTACGACAAACTGCTTTTTAATGATCTGTGGTTTGTTATACAAAATATTCGCCCCACCTCCACTAAAGAACTCTCTAAATCCACTTGGTGTAAAAAATGAGGTCGATCCTATACTTCCTGTTGCATAGCCTTGATTGACAAGTTTCACCTCAAACGTAACCTCAGCGATTCTATAATTTCCCTCATTTTTAACAAAGCCTGTATACACAACTTTTTCAATATTGAGAAGTCTTTTATTCTCAAGCTTATACACAGAGACTTTTTTTGTATATTTATCTACAGCGAGGAGTAAAAAACCAGCGATGAGAAAACTCACCAAAATGATCGAGAAGGTCATAGGATACACAAGCTTTTTGTTCTGTTGTTTAAAAGCAAGATAGATACCTAAGCCAGCGAGTATAAGTATCAATAGTATTACTACAATATGCCATATATTAATTGCTGTCATTGACACGAAGCTCCTACGGAAACGTTAAAATCTCCCTCATAGACAAAAGGGGAGATAATAATTTTAAAACCTATCTTATGGTCTTTTGGTATATTATACTCAACTACAGAGGTTTTTTGAAATGGGCTCAGTTTATAGACAAAATCCTTAATAGCATTCCCACTCACTTTATATGCAGAAGCAGTTATCAAACAACGCTCAAAATCTAGCTTTGAGAGATTTTCAAGTTTTCCTTTGACTACCACCGCTTTGGTGAATTGCAGCTTTTTTTGACTCAGTATCGTTGTCTCATTGTAATAAAAATAGTTGTGGATGTGGATGTATCCAAAGATAGGAGCAAAAATAAGGGTAAAAAAAGCCAAGGTAATTAAAAAGATAGCAAGATAGAGCTTCTCTCTATACACTAAACCCAAAATAACAAAGAGAATAAAGAGAATAAACACCGCTCCAAAGAGGAAGTAATCATAAATGATAAGACTATCCAAAAAAGAAGTGAGTGTATTATGCATCAAGATTCTCTTGCGTTTTTCTCAGCGATACCACTCATATCGAACCTACGAGCGAGCTCTTGTTTGATACGATCAGGTGCAATATTCTTTGCTGCAAGTGCGACAAGCATATGATAGGTAAGATCAGCCGCTTCATAGATCATCTCAGCCTCATCATTGTCTTTATAAGCAAAGCTAAACTCTCCAGCTTCCTCTACCACTTTTTTGAGGATAGTATTCTCACCCTTTGCAAAAAGTTTTGCTGTCCATGAACTTGAAGGATCTGCATTTTTACGCTCTTGGATCGTATGATAAAGGGTATCGATCACCCCATAAAGTGCCTCAGAACTCACCTCTACATCCGAAGTGATCGCACCCGATTCTAGCTCTGTAAAAAAGCATGAAGGGCGCCCTGTATGACACGCTACACCCGTTTGTGTCACTTTGATAAGCAATGTATCATTATCACAATCGAGCAAAAAAGAGTGGATGCTTTGGATGTGACCACTGCTCTCCCCTTTTTTCCAAAGGCGTTGTTTAGAACGTGAAAAGTAGTGTGCTTGTTTGGTTTGCAGTGAGAGTGTAAGTGCTTCAGGATTCATATACGCCATCATCAGCACTTCATTAGAACTATTATCTTGTACGATCACTGGCAAGAGATTCTCGATCTTTTGCCAGTCTATTTTTTGAAGTATCTCTTGCATCTTTAGTTTTGTGTAGAGATTTTTCTTTGTGGATCTTTCATATCAACCCAAATATTTGGAGTTGCCCCACCAGGTGTTAAGAAGATTTTTGCATCTTTATTCGTTTGAAGCGCCTCATTAAACTTCCCTTGGACTTTGAGTTGCTCTAACTCTAAGAGCTGTTTTGTTAATGATTTTGCGATCAAAAGGTTCGCTTTTGCTTTTGCATCCGCTTGAATTGTCACAGCATCTGCAATACCCTGTGCTTCAATACGAGCTTTTTCAGCTACCCCTCGCGCTTCTGCTGCACGTTTGAGTGCTTCTTGCTCTGCACGTTGTACCTCTTGTTCTGCACGTTGTACTTGTTGTTTTGCAACTTGAACATTCTCGATCTGCTCTTTTACTTTTGGAGGAAGAACGATCTCGCGAAGCTGTACAGACTGAAGATCAGCTGGAGTGTTTTCAAGTGCATCCACCTTTTCACGGATCGACTTATCGATCTCTGCAGCGATCGCGTTACGCATTTGTGGCAGTGACTCTGCATCATACTTTCCAACAACGTTACGCACAACATCCCTTACAACAGGGTTGATGATCTTCTCTTCCCAGCTAAAGCCCCAGTTTGAGATCGTTTGTGCTGCAAAATGTGCATCAAGTCTATACTGAACAGTAAGCTCAATAGAAACAGGAAGACCACGCTTATCAAGAACCGTAATCGCAGGTTTTGCTAAAACACCATCAGAACTTCCTGTTGATGCTTCGATACGAGAGATATAGTTCACGATACGTACTTTTGTATCCACAAGGTAGACCTTTTGGATCACTGGAATAATAAAATGAAGTCCTGGTAAAAGAGCTTGATCAGAGTATTTTCCATTCGTACTCAAGATCCCTCTCTCACCCTCTTGGATAATAGTAAAAGGTCTTGCGATCACAAGCATGATAACGATCGCTACAATAAAGTAAACGATCCCAGCTTTGCCACCCCCAAAATTAAAATCCATCTTTGGCATTTGAGGCATATTTGGACCACCACCATTGCTTGAAGAAGATTTTTTAAATCCTCCCCCTTCGCTTTTTTTCTTGTTGAAATAGTCATTCATATCTGATGCCATAAGTATGTTGTCCTTCATTTTTATTTTCCTTTTGTTTTTAGTTAACGTATGTCAAGTAGTGCTCGTAATCTTTATTGCGACCAAACACTATATCAAAATAAGCACTTTGTAATTTTTCTGTCATCTCACCGCGTGATCCACATCCGATCTCTCTTGCATCTACGATACGCACAGGTGTGATCTCAGCTGCTGTTCCTGTTAAAAAGGCTTCATCTGCAATATAGATCTCTTCACGTGTGATGCGGCGGCGCTCTACCGTGATCCCCATGTTTTGTGCCATCTCTATCACTGTCTTTTGTGTAATAGACTCGAGTGCATTATCACTTGGAGGAGTGATGAGCTTTCCATCACGCACCATAAAGAAACTCGCACCACTCGCTTCTGCTACATACCCTTGATCATCAAGTAAGAGCGCTTCATCATAACCACAATCGATCGCTTCATATTTTGCCATTTGCGAGTTTAGGTAGTTTCCTACCGCTTTTGCCTTACCCATATTAGAAGTATTTCCAGGGCGTGTCATAGAAGCGATTTTAAGTTTGATCCCTTTTTTCATCCCCTCTTCACCAAGGTAAGCACCCCACTCCCATGCAGCAATAACTGTCTCAACAGGTGCGTGTTTATGATAGACACCCATCACTCCATAGCCTAAAAATGCAAAAGGGCGAAGATAGACATTATCCCCATCAAATTCATTTTTAGCTACAAGATCGATCTGTGCTTGGTTGAGTTCCTCTAGAGTGTAAGGGATCTCAAAAAGGTTCATCTTTGCAGATTCTTTGAGTCGTTTTGTGTGTTCATGAAGACGAAAGATCGCATAACCCTTTGCAGTTTTATACGCTTTTGTTCCCTCAATTACACCATTTCCATAGTGTAGTGTGTGTGATAGTACATGAGTTTGTGCATCTTGCCATGCCTTAAACTCTCCATTCATCCAAATATATTTGGCTGCATCCATTTAAATTCTCCAAGTGATTTTTACATTCAAAAGTGTTGCATTTTACCTAAATTGCCATTTAGAAACTATTAATTTGTGATTTAATCATCGCACTCGAGCAAGGTGATTAATTTTTAATCAACAAACCCATTTTCATCGTTGAGAAATCGGGTATAATTACTTCATTATTTAACTCAGGAGATTAACGAGATGGGAAAATTTGTAAATAGTATAGAGGAATTCTTTACATTTTGTGAAGAGAACGATGTTCAGTTTGTAGACCTAAGATTTACAGATATAAAAGGTGCTTGGCACCATTTAACTTACCGCTTAAGTGCTGTAAATACAGAGATTTTAGAGAATGGTTTTCCTTTTGATGGTTCTTCTATCGATGCATGGCAACCGATCAATAAATCAGACATGATTTTAAAAGCAGATGCAACAACTGCTTTTCTAGACCCATTTACAGCTGATCCTACAGTTATCCTTTTTTGTGATGTTTATGATATCTATAAAGGGCGTCTTTATGAAAAATGTCCACGCTCTATCGCAAAAGCGACACTCAGACATGCTGAGTCTTTAGGGATCGCTGATGCTGCATACTTTGGACCAGAAAATGAGTTCTTTATCTTTGACAACGTACAGTTCGTTGACAATATGAACGAAGCGGGATACAAAGTAGATACTGAAGAGGGTGAGTGGAACTCAAACACTACTTATGAAGATATGTACAATACAGGGCACCGCCCAGGAACAAAGGGTGGTTATTTCCCAGTAGCACCAACTGATTCTATGGTTGATCTTCGTGCTGAGATGATGCATATCTTAGAGCAAGTGGGTCTTGAAGTTGTTCTAGGTCACCACGAAGTTGCACAAGGTCAAGGGGAGATCGGTATCGTTTTCTCTGACATCATTACAGCAGCTGATAATGTTCAAAAATACAAATATGTTGTAAAAATGGTAGCACACCTCAATGGGAAAACTGCTACATTTATGCCAAAACCTCTTTATGGTGACAATGGAAACGGAATGCACGTACACCAGTCACTTTGGAAAAATGGAAAGAACCTTTTCTATGAAGAAGGAAACTATGGAAACTTAAGTGAGATGGCTCTTAACTACGCGGGTGGTATTTTCAAACACTCACGTGCTGTTGCAGCTTTCACAAACCCATCGACAAACTCATATAAGCGTTTGATTCCAGGTTTTGAAGCTCCAAGTATCCTTACTTACTCTTCTCAAAACCGTTCAGCATCATGCCGTATTCCATATGGTGCGGGTGAAAAAGCGACACGTATCGAGATGCGTTTTCCTGACTCTACAGCATGTCCATACCTTGCATTTGCTGCAATGATGATGGCTGGTCTTGATGGGATCAAAAATAAATACATCCCAGTGGGTCCAATGGATATCGATCTTTTTGAACTTTCTCTTGATGAGATCCGTGAAAAAGGGATTCCTCAAATGCCACACACTCTTAGAGAGTCGTTAGAGGGTCTTATTAGTGATAATGAGTTCTTACAACCTGTCTTTACAAAAGAGTTTATTGAGGATTATCAACATTATCAATTCAAAAGACAAGTATGGCCAGATGAAGGTCGTCCAACTGCCTACGAATTTAAAACTACATACCAGTGCTAGAGAGTTTTCTCTAGTGCACAAGAGAGATTTACCTCTCTCTTTTAGCTCATCTTTTAAAACTTCGCGAATGTATCTCCAGTAACACCACCAAACCAATCAACTATTCCCTCTCCAGCGATAGTGTGATAATACTTTCCATCCACTTGTTCCACCTCTTCACTAATGAGCATCTCCCCTTTTTTATTATAAGAGAAATTTTTATTGATACTAATTCCTAGTTTGCTAGGGTCCACTTGCACCATCGAAAAACATCCTGCTGCAAACTCTCCAAGAGGAAGGTCTTTGCCCTCTAAGATGCGCTGAGCGATCATATATCCTGCTTCTTTTCCTAAGTTATAAGCAGTTTGTGCAGCAGCGGGAACCCCTCCTCTTTTTTTAGGTTTGTCTTTGTAATAACCTTTTTCAAATACTGCACTATCACCGATCACATAGACTCTATTATCGCTCATACTATAAAGCTTTTGTTTGGCTAAGAGTGCACCACCCCAGCTATTTGCTTTTAAACTTGCAATTTCTATGAGTGAACTTGCCTTTTGAAGTGGGATAAGATTGAGCACGCTATATTTTCTCTTTGCCACAAAATACTCAAGCGCATCATCCATATCTCTATAAAAAATCTCTTTAGCATCAAAATCAACATCGATAAGATCAAAACCACCCACATATTCAATCACACCTTGATAAAGATCTGAAAATGTTTGCAAAAATGCTGGAGCTTTTGCTTGTGGAGCTGAAGAGCTGTCAAGAAGAACTACTTTTGCCTTGCCCACAAGATTATTACGCTTGATCCAATCTCCTATCATACACGCTCTCTCATACGAAGCAGGGGCACATCGTACGAGTGATTTGTGTGCTACACTCTCTTGGAGGTTTTTATACAGCTTGGTGCGTTGAGGGATAATCACGATCTCCCCCTCACCTCCAGCATTTTTAAACGCTTCGAGCTGCGCGAGCAAATTGGCATGCTCGACCCCTCCATCACTGATAAGCCCACCTGGAGCTTCCAACGATGCACGACGGATCTTTGCTTTGTCCCAGTGAGGAAACTCTGTTTTATAGTCATATTCGATCCCTGGAGCGAGCACAAGATAGTCATACTCTATACTTTCTCTCAAAGTCTCGACACTTTGAGCTTCTCTATCTATAGCGATCACCTCAGCATGGAGCACTTCGATATCATATTTTTTTTGTACATCCCAATAGTAAAAAAGAAAATCATCTTTTTGAAACTGCTTTGAGCCACTTAAGAGTGTATTGCTCATTGGGCATGTAAAGTAGTGGGTATTCTTCTCGATCAAGACCACTTCTATTTTATTCTCTGGGTCATTTTGCTTGATGGATGTTGCTGTATTCATTCCACCAAAACCGCCACCTACGATCACCACACGCTTTTTTTCAGCTCTTTTTCTTTGTGCTTTGAGATTCGCACTCTTTTTTTCTGGCACCTCATTTGTTTTTTGCAAGCCACATCCACTCGCAAACGTTCCAAGTGTTGCCAAACCTGATAGGTGTAAAAAGTCTCTTCTTTGCATCTCTTTTCCTTTATAAGTTTAAAATATAATAATTATTAGTTTAGATAAACTATCGCAAGTTTACATCCAAAGGTGTTAGAAAATACTTAAGATTAGTTCTTAAAATTGAGTTATCAAAACTTTGCTATAATTGCGCCACTGATAGTTCTGTAAGAGTGTAACTGTCAAAATTTCAAGTATTAAAGGATTCCTATGAATCATATCAAAGAGGGCAAATACCGCCCGTATCCAAAAATAGATTTGCCAAATAGACAATGGCCAAACAATACAATTACCAAAGCACCAAGATGGTGTAGTGTCGATCTTCGTGATGGAAATCAAGCACTTATCAACCCTATGGATATGCAAAAAAAACTTGAACTTTTTACACTCTTACTCAAACTCGGATTTAAAGAGATAGAGGTGGGATTTCCATCTGCTTCAAAGGTAGAATTTGACTTTTTACGTCGTTTGGTCGATAACAAGCTTATCCCTGATGATGTGACGATTCAGGTCTTGGTTCAAGCGCGTGAGCACCTCATCGCAAAAACATTTGAGTCTTTACAAGGGGTGAAAAAAGCAACGATCCACCTTTATAACTCTACATCCGTAGCTCAAAGAAAGATCGTCTTTGGAAAAGATCAAGATGAGATCATCGCACTTGCACTCGAGGGAGTTGACCTTGTCAAAAAATATGAGGCAACGCACGATGGCGAGATCTTTTTGGAGTATTCTCCTGAGAGTTTTACAGGAACAGAGCTTGAGTATGCAGCGCGTATTTGTAATGCAGTCACTGCACGTTGGGGGATCTCAAAAGAGCGCCCTGTCATTATCAACCTTCCCGCAACGGTAGAGATGTCTACACCAAACGTGTATGCAGACCAGATAGAGTGGATGGCAGCGCATTTAGATAACCGTGAGCATGTGCTTATCTCAACGCACACCCACAACGATAGAGGAACCTCTGTGGCAGCGACCGAGCTTGCACTCTTAGCAGGAGCAGATCGCGTCGAGGGAACACTCCTTAGTAATGGGGAGCGTACAGGAAATGTAGATATTATCACCTTAGCGCTTAATATGCTTACCCAAGGGGTTGATCCAAAGCTTGACTTTTCTAATATTGATGAAGTGCTAGAGGTGGTTGAGCGCTGTACAGAGATAGATACCCATTGTCGCCACCCTTATGTTGGCGATTTGGTCTATACCGCTTTTTCAGGTTCTCACCAAGATGCGATCAATAAAGGGCTTGCATACCAAAAGAAAAAAGCAGATCATTTTTGGGAGGTACCATACTTGCCGATCGATCCTGCGGATGTTGGTAGAACTTACGAGAGTATTATCCGTATCAATTCTCAATCTGGAAAAGGTGGGGTAGCCTATATCTTAGAGCGCAATTATGGATACCAGCTTCCAAAAGCGATGCATCCAGAGATCGGACGTATTGTACAAACGCTCTCAGATGAGAAAGGGCGCGAGCTTGAACCTCAAGAGATCTATGAGCTTTTTTACAAAAGCTATTTTGAGCCAGAGGAGCATATCAGCCTTGTAGATTTTACTGTCTCATCAGATAAAAAGGTCTCAACTTGCACTTTGACTTATGTCTATAATGGTAAAGAGATCGTCGCGCAAGGGCAAGGAAATGGTCCAATAGATGCATGTAAAAATGCTTTGATGAAAGATTATGAGCATGAGTTTACGATCAACTCTTATTCTGAACATTCGTGTGGGGATAAAAGCTCTGCAGATGCGGTCGCTTACATCCAAATACAAAGCGATGATGTACCAACATGTTTTGGGGTAGGAAAAGATTCTGATATCTCAACCGCTTCGATTAAAGCGCTTTTTTCAGCGCTTAATCGTGCTTTTGAGAGCAAAGCCCTTTAAGATAAAGGGATGTTACGCAACAAAGGCTCTTTTGCCTCTTTTTTAATTCTCCTAGGGCTCATCGCCCTAGTCTATCTCTTTTTTAGCTTTTTTGAGGTTTTCTAGCTCTTGGAGCTCTTGAACTCTTTTGCGCTTGGGGTTTATTATTACCACCTCTGCCTCTTTGTCCACCCATATTGATAGGTTCTGCTTTTATTGATGGATCAGGCTTGAAACCTTTGAGCCATACTTTATCAATATCTTTTTTGATAAGCTTTTCTATATTGCTCAAAAACTCTTTTTCATCGATACATACAAGAGAGATTGCCTCCCCCTCATTTCCTGCACGACCTGTTCTACCAATACGGTGCACATAATCTTCACTCACATTCGGAAGCTCATAATTGACCACATGAGGGAGCTGATCGATATCGATCCCGCGTGCTGCGATATCGGTTGCAACCAAAACACGCACCTCCCCTTTTTTAAAATCTGACAGAGCTTTTGTACGTGCATTTTGACTTTTGTTTCCATGGATGGCAACCGCTGAGATACCATCTTTGTCAAGTTGAGCACTCAGGCGATTAGCCCCGTGTTTTGTGCGGGTAAATACAAGTACTTGCTTCCAATCACCCTCTTTAATGAGATGTGTTAGAAGTTCACGCTTGCGCTCTTTATCCACAGGGTAAACACTCTGCTTTACGATCTCGCTTGATGTATTACGGCGCGCTACTTCTATGAGTTCTGGATTGTTCAAAAGCTTATCTGAGAGCTTTTTGATCTCCTCTGAATAGGTTGCTGAGAAGAGAAGATTTTGTCTTGCTTTTGGCAGCTTTGCTAATATTTTTTGGATATCTTTGATAAATCCCATATCAAGCATTCTATCAGCTTCATCGAGGATAAGATACTCTACCTTGCTAAGATTGATCGTTTTTTGCCCGATGTGATCTAAGAGTCGCCCAGGAGTAGCGACCACAATATCTACACCTTTTTTGAGTGCGACCACTTGTTGGTGTACTTTGACACCTCCAAAGATTACGGTTGATTTAAATGGCAAATATTTTGCATAGGTATCGACACTCTCTTTGACCTGCGTTGCAAGTTCACGTGTCGGTGTAAGAATAAGTGCTCGGATGTGAGAGGATGGTTTGACACTTTTATCTTGGCTTAAAAGCTCTAAAAGTGGTAAGGTGAAACCTGCTGTTTTTCCTGTACCTGTTTGGGCACCTGCTAAGATATCTTTTTTAGAGAGGATAACTGGAATCGCTTGGAGTTGGATCGGGGTTGGCTGTGTATAACCGGCATCTTGTATCGCTTTTTGTAAAGGAGCGGATAAACCTAAAGTTTGAAATGACATAAAGTTCCTAAATCGAATATAGGCGTGATAATAGCATAATTTATAGTTATTTAAGCTATAATATTTTTTTAATTCTAAATACACCCTGAGGTTTTATTCTATGTCAACAAATTCGATCACCATCAAAGCAAACAACCATCGTATCCACCCTGTTTCTCCAGCCAAAAAAGCACAACTTGTAAACTTTTTACTCGAGCAAAATCCTGAACTCTCCATTTTACTTTGTGTTTCAGAAAAAAGCCTTCTTCCTCGAGAGCTCCAAGAGAATAAAAACTTTACACTTGTTCAAGACTCTGATCTTGAGACTATCGCAGAGAAAAGTCATGCTTTTGTCATCAGCTACGATCTTCCTGCAGATGCACAACTCTACATCCAAAGGGTCTCTAAAGCGAGTCAAAAAGCTGTGTTACTGCTTGATACAAACGAGCAAAACAAACTCTACCCTCTTGAGACACTTTTAGGTAGAACGATCAAACAAGAGCCTCTAGAAGGGTTTACAGAAGAAGCAAAAGTGCTGCCAAAAAAAGAGTATAAACCAAAAGAAGATACGCGCGCTTCAACAGCACCAAAGAAATATAACAAAGAGAAAAAACCAAATAAATATTTAGGCAAAGATGAAAACGGCAAGGCGATCTTTTCTGGAAAAAGTGGTGAGAGAAACCACCGTTATGATGGAACTCCAAAAGATAAAAGCACAAAACTCACAGGAAAGACCATCAACGTCAAAGCAAAAAAGAAAGATTAAAAGAGCAAGCGCTCCTCTGAACCTTGAGAGCTATCCCTACGCGGTGGCTGTGAGATATCAGAGAAGAACTCTTTGTCCCCATCGACCATCACCTCTATAATCCCCTCAGGTTTCTCAAACTTTCTTTGTATTTCAGGGTAAAGTTTGAGAACATTTTCATAATATTTTGCAAAAGCTGGTCCTGCGATCTTTCCACCCGTCTCTCTTTTGTGCATCGGAGTATTATCATCATTTCCAAACCACACAACTGTCTGGATCGTTGGTGAATATCCAGCGAACCAACCATCGACGTTATTGTTTGTCGTTCCTGTCTTTCCAGCAAGTTCTATCCCTCTTGCACGTGCACGCCGCCCTGTTCCCCGCGTCACAACATCTTTGAGTATCGAGGTCATAATATACGCCTGTGTAGGCTCTGAGACCACTTTTTGTAGTACCTCTTTTTGATAGATGATCTCTGAGTTCTTCTCAATGCTCTCTATAATATGGGGCTCCACCTGAATCCCGTCGTTGGCAAAGGATGTATAGTATTTTGCAAGCTCTAGAGGGGAAAGAGCAATGGTTCCAAGAGAGATCGAGAGATTTCTAGGAAGATTCTCTATCCCAAATCTATCAAGCTCACTCAAGAGTTGCCCAAGCCCTATCTCGTTTACAAGATTGATCGTTGCAAGGTTGCGAGAGTGGATGAGCGCTTCGCGAAGACTGATAAGCCCTTTGTAGTTCTTCTCAAAGTTCTTTGGTTGCCATTTGAGCTCTTCACCATCTTTTTCGTAAGTATAGGTTCTTGAGACATCAGCGATCTTTGTGGCTCCTGAGTAGCCAAGATCAAGAGCAACTTGATAGATAAAAGGTTTAAAGGCAGATCCAGGGAGTCTTTTACTCTGCGTTGCACGGTTAAAAGAGCTTTGGGTATAATCGACACTTCCCACAAGTGCGAGGATATCTCCCGTTCTTGCATTGATACTTACGAGTGCGCCATTAAGAAGGGATGTATTGACATCACTTACCTCATACTGAGGATTTTTCTCAAGGCGCTCTTGATCTTTTTGTCTATACCCATCAATGCGCTTTAATGATTGATCGTACGCATATTTGAGTGATTCTTTTGCTGCTTCTTGAAGTCTAAGATTGATCGTTGTATGTATCTCATAGCCACCTGTATCAAAATCCTCTATCCCTAGATCATTCACGGCTCTACGCACCTCATCGACGATAAAAGGAGCGCGGTTTTGTGTGAGTGTGTCATCGTAAACCTTAGGTGTCTCAGCAAGGGACTTCTCAAAAGTGGCATCATCGATCCAACCAAGTGTATGCATACGTGTAAGTACGCGATTTGCTCGCCCCATTGATATCTCATAGTTTTTTGTCGGCGCATACGAGCTTGGAGCTTTTGGCAAGCCCACAAGGATTGCTATCTCTTTGAGGGTAAGGTCTGAGAGCTCTTTGTGAAAATACCCATCTGCAGCTGTTTTGATCCCATAATACCCGTGCCCAAAATAGATCTCATTGAGATAACGCTCAAGGATCTCCTCTTTGCTAAGATCGCGCTCTAGCTTGATCGCATAGATCGCTTCTTTGATCTTACGTGAGAGCTTTTTCTCTCGTGTAAGCAATACATTTTTAACGAGCTGTTGGGTAATGGTACTCGCACCCTCTACTGCACTTCCAGCTTTGATCACCTTGATAGCCGCACGAAAGATCGCATCGATATTGATCCCTGGATGTTCAAAAAAAGTGGTATCTTCTATAGCAACAAGCGCTTCGATAGCGCGTGGAGGAATCTCTGAAAAAGAGGCATAGTAGCGGTGTTTCTCTCCAAAAAGATTCGCTATTTTTTCCCCATTTCTATCGTAGATACGTGTCGTTTGTTGTGGTTTATACTCTATAAGAGCAGAGATATCATAACTATACGCACTCAGATAATACGCCAAAACTGCAAAGGGTGAGAGAAAACCCACAAGCAAGAGCGTGATAAATATCTGTTTTAAAATTCGCTTCATATTCTAAAGTCCCTGTTGGCAAAGTTTGCATCGATAAGTGTTTTGGTGTAGCTATCTTTTGGATTTTTCAAGATCTCTTTGAGATTTCCACTCTCAACCAATCCACCCTCTTTGATCACACATATCTCATCGCACAAAGCCTGCGCAGAAGCGATATCATGGGTGACAAAGAGTATCTTAAAGCCAAACTCCCTTTGAAGCTCTTTGAGCAGATCCAAGATCATCACACGCGTTTTTGGATCAAGCGCTGTGGTTGGCTCATCAAGCATCAAAAGTTTTGGCTCTGATTCGAGTGCCATAGCAAGCACCACTCTTTGGAGCTGCCCACCTGAGAGTTCTGGAGCATAACGATCTAAGAGTTCACTTTGGAGTCCCACTTTTGCAAAAAGTGCTTCGATTTTTGACATTTTAACAAAAAATTGATTTCTAATCTTGGTCAGAGGAGAGAGTGCTGTAAAAGGGTTTTGCGGCACAAAGCCCAAAGTATCCCCCCGAATGAGATCAAAATCACTTGCAAGCTCTAGCTCATGCTCCATAGAATCAGGCAACATCCCAAGAAGTGCTTTGAGCGTGAGACTCTTGCCACTTCCACTTTGCCCCACAAGTGCGAGAGAAGAGCGTATCTCAAAGCCAATATCAACAAGGGATGTAGCACCAAGTCTAATATGAAGTCTCGAAATTTTCATAGATTTTCCTATAGCTCTGAGTCAAGCTCTCTTTTGATCTCTTGGCACAACTGGCGCAAAGATACTTCACTCTCACCAAGGCGTGCAATAAGTCGTATTATAGCTTTCTCAACTGTAGGTTGTCTGATAGCTCCTATGCTATACCCTTTTGCAAGGAGTTTTTCTTTGATTTGCATCACTTTTTTATTATCTGCGACAACAATAGGGATGATGAGACTTTGTGTTTGGATCCCAAGTTCTTCGTGGATGATCGCTTGATTTATAGCTATTTGTGCTTTAATCTGCGCCTTATGGCTTTGGATGTAGCGCAATGAATTATGCGCAAGAAGTGTGTCATACAAAGAGAGCGATGTCGCATAGATGATCGGCTTTGCACGGTTGAGCAGATACTCTATGATGTGTGAAGATGCAAGGATATACGCACCAAAGCTTCCATACGCCTTGCCAAGTGTTCCCATTTTGATATGGTTGGGAGCGATCTTGATATTATAGAGATCATACACACCCATAAGGTTGTTTCCCACAACGCCACTACTGTGTGCTTCATCTACAATAAGCAAGGCATCATGTTTCTCACAGATCCCAAAAACTTCGGCTGGCACAAGATCACCATCCATTGAGTAGATCCCCTCCACTGCTACGATCTTGCGCTTTGTATGAGCGTGCTTTTGCAACAGTTCATCAAGATGTGTCATATCGTTGTGTCTAAAAAGCGCTACATCCATAGCTCCTATTTGTGAAGCAAGAACACCTGAAGCGTGATATTTTTCATCCATGATCAAGAGATCACCCTTACGCACCATCGACTCGATAAGGGCGATATTTGCATTAAAGCCACTCCCTAAAACGACCCCATCTTCAAAACCATTGGCACGACAAAGCTCTTGCTCAAAATCTTGATGGATCTTATGGTAGCCATTGACAAGCATCGAAGCTTTTGGAGCGTGAATATCGTGCGTGCTTAACTCTTGGGATGTAAGGGCATGAAGCTCTTTGTTGTGTGCGAGTCCTAGATAATCATTCGAGGCAAAATCAAGAAGCTCTTCATTATAGAGCTCTCGTGTGCGATATCTCCCCGAGCGCTTAAGCGCTTTGAGTTCTTTGTCATAATACATCAACCGACAACAACCCTATTTCTTCCACTCTCTTTTGCTTCATATAAAGCCTTGTCCACACGTTTAAAAACACTCTCTTCCTCTTCACCGCTGATATATTGTGTCACACCAAAACTCATCGTAATTGGGATGATCTTTTTTGAGTCTTCTATCGCAACACGTAGTTTTTGTGCGATCTTTTGAGCTGCTATCCCATCGACATGTGGAAGTAAGATAATAAACTCTTCCCCACCAATACGACAAAAGATATCATTTTCGCGCAACATTGGAGCGATGAGTTTTGTGTACTCTTTGAGCACTTCATCTCCCACATTGTGTCCATACTCATCATTGACCTTTTTAAAATAGTCGATATCAAATAATATCAAAGAAAATGGATACTTATAGCGCGTTGCACGAGAGCACTCCTCTGCCATTTTATTATGAAAGTATCTACGATTTCCTATTCCTGTTAATGTATCGGTAATGGTGAGATGTTCAAGCTCTTTTTTATAGGTCTCTTGCTCTGTAATATCAAACATAATAATCGCATAATGCTTTTTCTCCTCAGAGATCAAAGAGGCACTAATAGAGAAATACTTTGTCTCCCCATTGAGCTGCATCTTCACACTATTTTTCTCACCTCTATGGAGCATCAGATACTCTAACCAAGAGAGCGTGCCCATCTTAGGTGTGATACATCCCTGCTCTTGGAGAAAATACTCAGAGATACATGAATGCTCATTTTTAAACTCTTCAAAAGATTGGAACTCTTTGAAAAATTTGTAAAACGTATTATTCACCTCAATTGTTCCAGAGGGATCATTGATATAGATAATATTGCTCGAATTGTTGATGATATTATGGTAATACTTTTTGTCACGCGCTTTTGCATAGTAGAGCAAAATATTCAAGATGATCACCAAAAACATCAATATCATCACACTCAGAGCGATCCATTTGAACATATAAAACTCGATCCCGATACTCGAGATATCAGAGAGTTTTTTCGACATAATATAATAGCCAACAGGGTTAGAATGTACATCTTTAAGTTCATAAGAGACCACAATAAAGCCATTTTCTACTTTATAAGAGTTATTGAGATAAGACTCCACCCCGTGTGTTTGAAGATACTCTTGGAGCGATTTTGGCGCATCAAAATTTGCTACATAATAGTCATCTAAAAACATCTTGGTCATTGGGTATTTGAGCTGACTCGTAAGCTCTTTTTTCAACAAAACGATCGAGTCAATATCTGATTTCTTTAAAGACTTGCTAATAGAGTTAAAATGGGAGATGATCTCAACCATTCCTACAAATTTTTGCTCTGCAAATAATAGTGGTACGATCGCGCGGATAGAGAGGGAGTGTCTTCCAGGATTGATCGATGTGATCACTTTTTTAGAAGCGATCACATCTTGAATATCTTCGCGCACATTATAAACATTCTCTTGGCGCTTGTTAGTCCAGCTTCTATAGAGCACATTTGCTTTTTCATCAAAGACCTGCACCCAGATATTTTTATACAGTGTATGTTCACGAAATTGTTGTGAGAGCTCTTGAAATTCGAGGGTGTGTAACTTTTTTTCTGCAACATTTTTGACAAACTCTTTGTCATTTGCCAAACTCAAAGCGATCGCAGCGGTTGATTTTTGCTTCACCTCGATCATCTGTGAAAGAGTTTTTTGCATATACTCCGCATTTTCTGTATATGCTTGTTTTTCAAAGTCATCTTTTTTGTGCTTCAAAAAATCGATATATTGGAAACTAATGAGGGTTAGGATACTAAATGTAACAAAGACAATGAGATAAATTTTATAGTGTTTCATAAAGTCATATCTTCTTTAAATTTATATAAATCGTAAAAGTGTCTCCGTTGTAAGCCCCATTGCTGTGCTCTCATAACCCTTTACTTCTCTGATATAAGGTTTGCAAAAACCCTCTACCATACATGCTCCTGCTTTACCGCGCCACTCGCCACTCTCTAAGTATCTCTCAATATCCTCAGAATCAAAAGGATCAAATAGATATTTTGTTGTAGAGATATCGATAAGTTTTAATCTTTTAGATTGATAGATCATACAGGTGATAATAGATGTTGTATTGCCACTTTGTGTATAGAGTATATTACGCGCATCATCCTTGCATTTAGCTTTACGTAATATAATGTTTTGTGATGTTACGACAGTATCTGCGACCAAAATGGGATAATCCTCGTACCCAAAGGCTTTGAGGTTTGTTTCATATTTACCCATTGTTGCTTGATAGACAAAATTTTTCGCATTATGCGCAACAATAGAATCCTCATCAAAATCAACACTCTCTTGGATAAAATTGATCCCTGCCTTTGTTAAAAGCTCTGCGCGTGTAATGGAAGAGGAGGCGAGGCGAAGCACTAGAGAGTTCCTGAGAGAGAGGCACCTAAATAGATTGCGATAATTCCCAAAATAATATTGAGAGGTACCATATATTTTCCAATAAGCCCAAGAGCATTCTTCGCTTTAAGGGTGTCTCCTGCTTCTAAGAGCTTCACCGCTTTATTGCGGCGTAAGATCATCGCAAAAAGGTTGAGCGCCATAAAGCTCCAGATCCCCTCTTTTGCATACGCTTGTGGTGCAAATGAACTCGCTGAGAGTGCGTAGCCTTTGACCATCAGTATCGCCGTGATAAGCAAAATGATGACAAAAGGGGTGACAATAGTAAAAAGGTTTTTCAGTGCGTGCGCTGTACGCTCTAAGCGTTTTTGAGGAGATTCGATCTCCATAAACGAATAGTGTGCCGCAAAACGCATCGCGATCATTCCACCAACCCACACAACAGCACTGATAACGTGTAAAAAAACGATGATCGTTTTATACTCAGCGAAGAACTCAGCCATTAGCCTAAAACCTCAGTGATATAGCGAAGTGATGCCTCTTTTGCTTCTACAACCTTAGTGATATCTTTTCCACCCGCTTGAGCAAAATCAGGGCGACCACCACCGCCACCACCTAAAATTGGAGCGATATTTTTGATCCAATCACCCGCTTTTGCATCAGCACCTTTAACGCCAGCAGCGATAAGAACCTTATCCCCTTTGATCTGAAAGAGCATCGCACAAAGCTTGTCGTTTTCGTTTTTAAGCGCATCGATCTTCTCTTTGATATCGCCTGCTGGGTACTCTTCAACCACAACAGCCACACCATTGATATCTTGCGTTGTGATCTCTACTTTTGCAGAGTTTTGAGCCTCAATAAGCTCCTCTTTGAGCTCTGTGATATTTGATTTGAGACGCGTGATTCCTGCTAAGAGATCAAGGTTTTTCACCTCTGCTTGTGCTTGGCTTAAAAGCTCTCTTTGCTCTACAAAATATCTATACGCAGCATTTCCACATACCGCTTCGATACGTCTCACACCAGCACTCACACCACTCTCTTTGGTGATAATAAAAGAGCCTATGTTTGCTGTGTTACTTACATGCACACCCCCACAAAACTCTATCGAAGCATCGCCAAATTTGACAACGCGTACCTCATCTCCATATTTCTCACCGAACTGAGCTTTGGCTCCACTATTTTTTGCCTCTTCTATTCCCATCACAGCTGTATCCGCAGGGATAGCACGAAGCACTTCATAGTTCACACGGCGCTCGATCTCCGCTAACTCTTCTGGCGTGAGAGCCTTTGGATGTGAGAAATCAAAACGAAGACGTGAAGCTTCATTGAGTGAGCCCGCTTGGGAGATATGATCTCCTAGAACATCATAGAGCACAGCGTGAAGCAAGTGTGTCGCAGAGTGGTGTTTGATGATCTCTGATCTTGAGAGATCGACATGAGAATCAACTACCGCTCCTACATCCAAAGCTTTTTCAAGCTCAATTTCACAAAGGTTCAGACCAAAAAATTTCTTGGTATCAAGCACTTTTGCAAAGCCCTCAAGCACACCAGTATCCCCAGTTTGCCCTCCAGATTCTGCATAAAAAGGTGTAATATCTAAATAGACCCACCCTTTTGCGCCCGCTTCAAGTCTTTGTACACGGTGGTAGTTCTCATCTAAAAGAGCAAGTACCTCACCTGAGTGTTCTACAAACTCATACCCTACAAAAGTGTTTTCGCCAAACTCTTCTAAAAGCTCTTTGAAGTCTCCGTGAACTGCTTCATCACCACTTCCTTTCCATGCTGCTTTTGCACGGCTTCTTTGCTCTTGCATCAATGCGTCAAACTTCTGTGTATCGAGTTTGAGATTTTCGCTTTTGAGCATATCTTCGGTGAGGTCAAGTGGAAATCCAAAAGTATCATAAAGTTTGAATGCTACTTCGCCACTAAAGATCTCTTTTGTGTTTTGAAGTTCAGCTTCAAAAAGCTCGATCCCCGAAGCGATCGTTTTGAAAAAGCGTGCCTCTTCAAGTTCGATCTGCTCTTTGACCGCCTCTGCTTTTTCTTTGAGATATTCATACTCACCATGCATCAGTGAGACAAGAGTATCTACGATCTTGAACATAAATGGCTCGCGAAATCCTAAAAGGTATCCATGGCGCACAGCACGACGAAGGATGCGACGAAGAACATACCCACGCCCCTCGTTTGAGAAGTTTGTCCCCTGTGAGAGCAAGAAGACAGCTGTTCGGATGTGATCAGCGATAACGCGATACGATGCACCGCTTGCATACTCATATTTTTGCCCAATAAGCTCTTCCACTTTACGGATAAGTGGCATAAATAAAGAGGAGTCATAGTTACTTGTTTTGCCCTCTTTGATCGCTGTGACACGCTCTAGCCCCATACCTGTATCGATAGAGGGTTTTGGAAGAGGTGTGAGAGTACCATCACTGCTACGCTCATACTGCATAAATACAAGGTTCCAGATCTCTAAGAATCTATCGCCATCTCCTCCCATATAATCCTCAGGACCATTGAAGTTCTCAGCCCCTTGGTCATAAAAGATCTCGCTACTTGGTCCACACGGTCCAGTATCCCCCATCTGCCAGAAGTTATCTTTATCGCCTAGACGCATAATGCGATCTTTGCTTACGTGCTTGAGCCAAAGCTCTTCAGCCTCATCATCGCTCTCATGCACAGTGATGTAGAGTTTGTCTATAGGAAATTCTAAAACCTCAGTGATGAACTCCCAAGCATAATCGATCGCTTCTTCTTTGAAATAATCTCCAAAGCTAAAGTTTCCAAGCATCTCAAAGAAAGTGTGGTGGCGTGCTGTGTGTCCAACGTTTTCAAGGTCGTTGTGTTTTCCACCCGCACGAAGACAAGTTTGGCACGAAGTTGCACGTGGATTTTGTGGTACTGGAACTTCCCCTGTAAAGATCGACTTAAAAGGGACCATACCAGCATTATTGAACAAGAGGGAAGCATCATCAGGCACTAAAGGGGATGATGCAACTCTTGCGTGTTGTTTTGATTCGAAGTATTTTAAAAACTCTTCTCTAATATCCATTGATAACTCTCGCATATAAAATTTCGCGATTATAACTAAAAAGCTCTTAAAATCGATACCAAAGAGAGAAAACTCCGCTCTAGCAGATCATAATACTCTTGATCTCTGTCATCTCCTCGATCGCAAAACGTGGACCCTCACGTCCAACACCTGAGAGCTTCACACCCCCATAAGGTTGAATATCAAAACGAAGTGTTGGCATATCATTGATCACAACACCTCCTGCATCAAGCTCATCGATCGCTTTTTTGCTGAGGCTGAGATCATTAGTAAAGAGAGAGAACTGCAAGCCATAAGGGGAGTTATTCATACGCGGCAGAGCATCATCAAAGCCATCTACTTTTACCAAAGAAACAATTGGAGCAAACACCTCTTCACATACGATCGCCATATCATCACGTACATTTGCCATCACACACGGGTGAAACATTCTCCCCTCGCGGTGAGGAGGTAAAAGTGCGATCGCACCCTCCTCTATAGCACTCTCAACCCAGCCCATCGCGCGATCACACGCATCATCATCAATCAAAGGACCCATAAAAGTATCATCATCATAAGGGGAACCAACAACAAGCTTCTTGGTCGCTTCTGCCATTTTTGTCGCAAATGTATCATAGATAGCACTATCGACATAGATACGTTGCAGTGAGATACACACCTGACCTGAGTTCACAAAAGCACCCAAGGCACAGCGCCCTGCTGCAAGATCAAGATCTGCACTCTTGTCGATATAGGTCGCGGCATTGCCACCAAGCTCTAGGGAGACTTTTTTGATCCCTGCATTTTTGGTGATGATCTCTCCAACAGGAACGCTCCCCGTAAAACTAATAACGCGTGGGATGTCGCTGGTGATAAGAGCGCTTCCCACCTCGGCATCGCCATATACAACACTTAGAGCATCAGAAATCGCAAATTCACTCTCTACAAAAAGCTTCGCGAACTTATAAGCTGTGAGTGGCGCTTCTGGGGTTGGTTTGAGTACCACAGCATTTCCAGCGACAAGGGCAGGAGCGAGTTTGTGTGCGATAAGATTGAGTGGAAAGTTAAAAGGGGTGATCGCCACCACTACTCCCGCAGGTTCACGACGAAAAAAACTAAGTGTTTTTTTGCCACTCTCCATCGCATCGGTGTTAATGGTCTCACCATGCATCGTACGCATCGTCTCAGCAGCGAGTGTTACCGTCTCGATACAACGCTCCACCTCAATGCGTGCAAAAGCGATAGGTTTGCCTACCTCATCAGTGATCGTTTTTGCAATATCCTCTTTTTGTTCTTGAAGCTTATTGGCTACATCCAAAAGCCAGTTACATCTTTGAGAAAGTGTCGTTTTTTTCGCTACTTTAGCTGCTTCTTGTGCGATGCGGAGTGCTTTTTTTGCATCCTCTGCGTCACAGATAGGAGCAGTGGAAACAAGAGCACCATTAAAAGGGCTCAATCTCTCGCTACTATGTTTTGCTTTTGCCTCTTTGGAACCAAAAAATATCTTTGCATCCATCATAATCGTATCTCCTATATTTTCCATCAGTTGCTTTTATTGTAGCAAAGTGCTTCTAATTTACAACTTTTCATAAGTTTATTGAAAATAAAAGCTCCCCCTTTTATTACAAATCTACTCTTTTAAAGTGTGATATTTTCTAAAAGCTCAATCTCAGTAGGCATCACAAGCAAAGCATCATAACAGTAGGCTACATCCAAAGCATTTTTTTTCATATAAACATTGCCTGTTTTTACAAGGCGGGAGAGTTTTGTGGGGGTTATGTTTTGCACACAGAGTTCATATTCTTCACCGCTTTTAACCTCTACGAAGTGAAGTACATCCTCTTTTGTGGCGATGATATCGATTTCTCCAAAACGGCTGTAAAAGTTGCGCTCGATTATACTAAAGCCGCGTGAAATAAGGTAATCACACCCTCTCTCTTCAGCATAATCCCCTTTAGCGCGACTCATATTAACAGTTGATCACTTCAACTTTTATAGTCTTAAATGCAGCGGTCATGATCACCTCATCTCTGGCATCACCAAAGAGAGCGTTTATTTTGCTTTTTGCATGGTGAAAGGTTGCAAAGAGTGTTTTTGGCTGTACTTTATCAGTGATCTTGATAGTGAGTGGCGTTGTCTCACCAAACTCACTTTTGAGTATCACTCTCTCACTCGTAAAATACGGCGCATCCTCTTGGCATACAAGCAAGATATCTTCATCATAACGGTTCATCAAGCTCTCAGTTTTAGAAGTTTGCGCTGCATTGTTATAGTGAGCGAGTGTTCTTCCTGTGCTTAAATGATAGCCTGTGAGTTTTTTCTCTGTGATCTCTTTGATCATCCCACGAAGCTTGTATTGGTTGTATTTGAAATGCCCATAACCATCATCTGTACGAAAGTCTAATTGATGCAATATTGGTGTATCTTCTGTATGCACAGGCCACTGAAGACCACGTTTACGGTGTTTTTCAAGTCTATGATAATCAGCACCACTAAAACGTCTATACGCCACACGCTGTACCTCTTGCCAAACATCCTTAGAGCTTTTATAGTTATAATCGCCACCCATTTTGTTATCGAGTATCTGCAACACTTCCCAGTCATCTGGAAGGTCTGATTTGACAAGAGGTTGTGAGAGGTGCAAGCGACGCATTGCATTGACATACACACCTGTTTTTTCATAAGCTGATTTTACCCCGATAACGATATCTGCTTTGTTGGCAATATCTGTCATAAAAAGTTCTTGAACATAGATCATATCGAGCTTTGCAAACGCTTTGTCTATTTTATTGAGGTTGGGATGTATATGGGTAAGATCTTCACCGATATTGAGCACCACTTTAACTCTATCTTCGAGCATCTCATCGACGAGCTGAGGGGTCATAAGCCCTATCTCTTTTGGTGTTTGATAATCAGGGTCATAGTATGGAAGCATCCCCATATCACAGGTTCCTTGCACATTATTTTGCCCACGAAGTGGCATAAGCCCTGCTCCACTTTTGCCCACATTTCCTGTCATGAGGGCTAGGTGTACCATCGCCATAACAGCGTACGATCCATCGATATGCTCTGTGATTCCAAGACCCCAAAAGATCATCGATTTTTTAAGTGCATATTCACGTGCGACTTTTCGTATCATTTTTGAGAGATACTCATACCCCTCGATATTATTATAATAATCAGGGTTCGCATACGGGTCGTTCATGATCTTCTCTTTAAAATCATCAAAACCTTTGGTGCGATTTGCTAAAAACGATTCATCATAAAGCTCTTCATCAATAATCACATAGGCAAGCATATTCAACGTAAGCAAGTTTGCTTCATGTGGCATGATCGCTTTATATTTTGAAAAGCGATGGAGCTTGATCTCACGCACATCAAAAACCGCTAAGTTGTCATGCTCACGCGCTACATCGATAATTCTGTTTGCGATGATGGGATGTGCTTCGGTTGTGTTCGAACCTATCACGATCATAAACTCAGCGTTGTAGATATCGTTGTATGGGTTTGTTGCCGCGCCCTCACCGATGGTCACACGCATTCCACTCAAACTTGGTGAGTGGCACACTCTCGCACAGTTGTCAACGTGAGGAGAGTTGAGGGTATGGCGGGTAAACTTTTGGAACAAGTACGATGACTCACACGAGGTTCTCGCGCCACCAATAGAGCAGATAGATTTGCGCCCATATTGCTCTTGTGTCTCTTTGATCTTCATTGTCGCTGCAGTTGTCGCTGCATCGAGATCTGTCTCATACCACACATCATCGAAATCTACGAGCGTTGAAGCTATTGCCTCTTTGATCTGTGGATTTTTCTCTAGCCAGGTTTTTCTAATACGAGGTATGCGAAGCCTATCAGGTGCGCTTACAAAATCAAAACCGTATTTGCCTTTAATGCAGAGCTTTCCTTGTGAGACCACACCATCTGGATGTGCGAAGATCTTCTCGATCTTATTTTCAGCTACATTTACATTCGCGGCGATATCACATCCCACCCCACAATAGGTACATACACTATCTATCGTCACTATATTTTCCATTATGCTCCCCAGCTATTTATATGTGGAAGTTTATACTTTTTTCTCTTAAAGAGTTTAAAAAAAATTATTTGTCCGTTTATCATTGGTATAACTTTCAGTATTAAAATTTTTTAGTAAAATCATTTCAGGAGATATACAATGAAACTCTTATTTACGTTTTTTTTCTTCCTCTTCACACTTAGTTTTGCGGGTCAAAAAGCATCGATCATAGATGCTCCAAAACTCCAACGAGAGATACCAAACTCTCAAAATGTACTGCTCTCATACAGCCAAGTACTCAAAAAAGCGCAAAAGGGTGTTGTCAATATTCAAACCCAAAAAAGCTACCAAAGCTCCTATGTGCAAAACCCATTTTTTAACGATCCTTTTTTTAGAGAGTTTTTTCGAGGCTATGATGCCCCACAAAACACACCACAAAAAAAGATGCAGCACTCACTTGGAAGTGGAGTCATCATCTCAAAGGATGGCTACATCGTGACCAATAATCACGTAGTCGAAGGTGCAGATTCTATTGAAGTTAATCTCTCAGGAGAGAGCAAAAAATATGATGCCAAACTCATAGGAAGTGATCCAAAAAGTGATATCGCTATCATAAAAATAGAAGCTTCTAACCTCCAAGCCCTTGCTTTTTATGACTCTGAGGATGTAGAGGTGGGAGATATCGTGTTTGCTATTGGAAACCCTTTTGGCGTCGATGGTACGATCACCAAGGGGATCGTCTCAGCCACAGGGCGCAATAGTATGGGGATCACAGAGTATGAAGACTTTATCCAAACAGATGCTTCGATCAATCCTGGAAACTCAGGAGGAGCGCTCATCAACTCTGCAGGAGATCTCATTGGTATCAATGCTGCTATCGTCTCAAACGGTGGTGGCAATGTGGGAATTGGCTTTGCGATCCCTTCAAATATGGTCAAGCAGATCGCAGAGCATCTCATAGAACATGGAGAGTTTAAACGTGCCTATCTTGGGGTAAGAATCGGTAATATCACCGATGATATGAAGAGCTTTTACCAAGATAAAGAGGGAGCGCTGATCTTAAGTGTTCAAGAAGACACCCCTGCAGCAAAAGCGGGACTCAAACGCGGAGACCTCATCGTAGCGATAGACTCTAAGATAGTCAAAAATTCAAGTGAGCTCAAAAATATTGTAGGAAGCTATCCACCAAATGCAAAGGTGAGTGTTCGCTACCTTCGCGATAATAAAGAGTACACAAAAACGATCTCTTTGAGTTCGGATGTAGAAACACTCGCACATGGAGATGCAAGCTATAAAGGCTTAGAGGTGCAAGAGCTCTCCCAAGCACAAAAGGCGCAAGGCTCTCTTGCAACGCAAAGTGGTGTCGTGGTCTCTAAAATACAAGAAAACTCCCCAGCACAAAAGAGTGGGATACGCGTAGGAGATCTCATCATCCAAGTAGAGAACAAAGAGATAAAATCACTCGATGATTTTGCAAAAGCGACAAAAGGAGAGAAGAAAAAACGTCTCTATATCTACAGAGAGGGTCTTATCTTTGCTCTCGCTCTTTAGTAAAGTTTGCCGATGATCGCTTGGCGTAAGCGGTGTGGCAAAAAACGAAAAAGTAAGATCAAATAATAAAAGCGACGAGGAAAAGGGTAAAAAGCCTTTTTTCTCTCGATCGCTTTTTTCATCCGCGCCACTCCCTCTTTTGTCTCCAAAAAAAACGGCATTTTAAAATCATTTTTATCGGTAAGTTCACTCTTGATAAACCCTGGTAGAAGGGTGAGCACCTCAATGCCATGGGGTGCGTATTTATAGCGTACACCTTCGGCATAAGCGTTGAGTGCGCGCTTAGAAGAGCTATACACCTTAGAGCTTGGCATAGAAAAGAGTGAGGCGAGTGAAGATATAAAGACCACCGTACCGCTGTGTCGTTGTTTCATCTTTGGCAAGAGTAGTTCTAAGATCGCATGGTTTGCTAATACATTGACATCATAAAGCTCTTTAAACTGCTCTATCGTTGGCATCTCACCAGAGTGCCCCAAAGAGATCCCAGCATTGAGGATCACCATATCGATATCTTTAAGTGGATCTATTTTCTCTTGAAGCTCTTTAAAGTCTCGTACATCCGAAACTATCAAGGTGATACTTGCTACATCCGGGGCGAGTTCATCTGCTAGGGCTTGGAGTTTTTCTTGGCGTCTTGCAAGTAAAATAAGATGATTCTCTTTTGTAGCATATTGGCGTGCAAACTCTGCACCAAGTCCAGAACTTGCACCTGTGATGAGTATTTTCATCTTTAGCCTTTTTTTGCCAAATTATACCAAAGCGTTTTCTCAAACACTTTATTAATTGAATCTACGCTAAAATAAAACAATACGCACGAAAGGTTCTTAAGAAAATATGCCTCACTTTGAATTTTATCTTTTTATTATCGGCTTATTAATATTCTTGAGTGCACTCTCAAGCAAGCTCTCTGATACATTTGGTATCCCTGTTCTTTTTATCTTTTTAGGTATAGGGATGCTCGCTGGTTCTGAAGGGCTTTTGGGGATCCACTTTGATAATGCAATGTTTGCCCAAAGTGCAGGTACCTTAGCTCTTATTTTTATCCTCTTTAGTGGGTTTGGATACAAAATGGAAGGTTATAAAACCTATTTTTAAAGAGGGGATCATCCTTGCTACTTTTGGGGTGATACTTACCGCTTTTTTTGTTGCACTTTGTATCTATTATCTTTTTGATTTTACATTTTTAGAAGCCTTGCTTGTTGGGGCGATTGTTTCATCAACCGATGCTGCTGCTGTTTTTGCTATCTTACGAGCTCGTGGTGTGACTCTCAAAAAAGGGCTCTCTCCTCTTTTAGAATTAGAGTCAGGTAGCAACGATCCTATGGCGATTTTTTTAACTATAACACTCCTGCAGGTTATTACACTAAGTGGCTCTAGCTCACTTGCTGAGTGGATCCTTAGCTTCTTTATTCAATTTGCTCTAGGAGGGGCTTTAGGTCTTGCTTTTGGACTCATTGCCCCTCGTATATTAAATAAGATTCACTTTAGCTTTTATGGTCTTTATCCTGTGTTTATTATTGCATGGGTCTTACTCCTTTTTAGTATCGCTTCTTTACTTGGAGGCAATGGCTTTTTAGCTGTGTATATCTTGGGTATTACACTCAACACCAAAGAGTTTGTCAACAAGAAAAACATGATCGGTTTTTACGATGGGATTGCTTGGATGATGCAAATAGGGGTATTTTTAACCCTTGGACTTCTTGTGTTTCCATCACAACTTCCAGAAGTAGCACTACATGGCTTAGCTATCGCTCTTTGGCTTATGCTCGTGGCTCGCCCTGCTGGAGTCTTTTTAAGTCTTATGTTTAGCAAATTTTCATGGAGAGAAAAAAGCTTTATCTCTTGGGTAGGTCTTAGAGGTGCAGTCCCTATTATTTTAGCAACATATCCCTACATTGAGGAGCTTGAAAACGCTCAGCTCATCTTTAATACTGTTTTTTTTATGGTTTTGTTTTCTATCCTTATTCAAGGAAGCACTTTGCCATTTGTTGCCAAGATACTCAAAGTAGAAGCGCTTGATGACAAAGAGGATAAAAAAGCACCCTCTTCACCCCTTTTTTACCACACGCTCAAGCAATACTATATTGATGAAAGTTCCAAAGCAGTTGGAAAAAGTGTCGCGGAGTTACAACTTCCTCCCGATTTTTTAATCCTATTAATCCAAAGAGAAGATGAATATATTCGCCCTACAGGTTCAACGATTTTTCATAAAAATGATATTTTACTCATTAAGTGTGATAAATCGATCAAATATAAAAAAATACTCAAAAAAATCTTTCAAGATTAATCGAGCTTGTGTTAAAGTACTCTATTATTTCAAAAGGATTGTTCATGAAACAATTTAAATCACTCGTAGCAATAGATTTTTCCAAAGAGAGTTTTGTCGTTTTACAAAGGGTATTAGAATTCACACAAAAACTCGGAGGAGTTACGGATGTAGTACACATTGTAGAGAACTCTTTTTTTTCACCAAAAAAAGATCTGGGCTACATCAAAGCGCACAGTTTAGAAAAATTACATCTTACTTTTGAGGAGTTTGATGCAGAACATTTTCACTGTATTGAGGGGGATACAAAAGAGGAGATTGCAAAAGTTGCTGCTATTTTAAAATCAGACCTCATAGTGATCGGTAAAAGTGGAGAGACCTATAAGTTTAATGATGTTTATATGGGTTCACACACAAAGCATATTGTACGAAGTGCAAACATCCCTGTGTTGGTGCTCAAAAAAGAGAGTGAGATTCTCACTAAAAATATTTTACTTCCAACAGATCTCTCTACCCATTCAGCAGAAGCGATTTTGAGCATAGCAAGGCTTTTTGAAAATGTCCATCTCACACTTGTTCACTTTTATACAGTTCCATTTGAAACACGCCTGAATAGTTACGGCTTTAATGATGAAGACACAATAGAGTATATGTCTGTAATGCAAGAGCAAAGTGAAAAAAACATCGAAGAATTTCTTGAAACCCTTCATATTCCTGAGGGGATTAAAATCTCAACAAAAGTGCGTAAAAGCTCACTCAATCCAAAACTCTTTGATGAGGAGATCGAAGATATCTCTCACGATCTCTTAGCACTTCATACGACAGGAAAAGTAAGTTTCTACGCTTTTGATGTACTTGAGAGCTCAAGAGAGAATGTCTTGATCCTCAAGGTCTAAGCTTTACTTCGCAAATCTCTTTGCTAAGATGCTGTATGAAAGCACAGTGATCATAGGAAAGACAGAAGCAAAAGCGATCAGACCAAAACCATCCATCAAAATATCACGCCCTGGGATGTTGGTTGCCAGATAGATCCCAAAAGCAGTTACAAGTGGCACCGTAATCTCAGAGGTGGTCACACCCCCTAGATCAAACGCAAATGCGTGCATCTCTTTGGGTGAGAAGAATGTGAGCAATACCACAAGTGCATACAAAGAGGTGATAAGTACCCAAATATCAAGCCCCTGCACGATCTTATAGGTTCCAAGCAAGATCCCACATCCCACGCCTAGGGCGACAAGGATACGAATAAGTGTGACATTAAGACTCAGCTCTGAGTATCTATCGGCTTGTTTGATAACTGCCACAAGTGCAGGCTCTGCCATTGTTGTTCCAAAACCTATCAAAAAAGCAAAGAGATAGATAAAAAAATGGCTATTCATCTCGACGAGATTACTCGCAATTGACTCTCCAATAGGAAAGAGCCCAAGC
>JAVETX010000010.1:0-51581 GCA_034005845.1 Sulfurimonas sp.
TGTCATTTGCTAAAACAAGTTTGTCAGACCCCATCTCAAAAAGTTTGATACGTTTTTTGCTCGCAAATACCTCTTGCGCTTCCTCTGTGATACGTCCTGCGATGATCACCTCTAAAAAGATCTCATTCATCTTGAGTGCTAGCTCTTTTGTGACCACACCATTGACTGCAACCACACCACCAAAAGCAGAAACTGGGTCACATTTGAGTGCTTCAGTGTATGCTTCTACAAGGTCATCTTTAATAGCAAAACCACATGGATTTCCATGTTTTGTGATACATACAGCATTTGCATCTCCAAATGCTGAAGCGATCTTGACTGCACCGCTTAGATCATTGAGGTTGTTAAAGCTTGCTTCCCCTTTGAGTGTTTTGAAGTTATTGCTATAGTGTTTATCAAACTCATAGAGCGCCCCTTTTTGGTGTGGATTTTCTCCGTAACGTGTGTCCATCACTTTGTTTCCAACCACAAACTGCTTCGCGCCAAAGCCATTGTTAAAACGCTCGTTCATATAGTTCGCGATCATAGAGTCATACGCAGCTGTATGCTCATACGCCTTGATCATAAATCCACGGCGGAACTCTTTGGTATTCTTTTCATTCTCGATCGCATCGATCACAGAGTCATAGTCTGCTACATCCGTAACAATCAAAACGCTATCAAAATTCTTTGCCGCAGAGCGCACCATAGCTGGTCCACCAATATCGATGTTTTCGATAATATCATCAAAGTCATCTGTGCGCTCGATCGTTTCTTTAAATGGGTAAAGGTTCACACACACAAGATCGATCGCTTCTACGCCAAGCTCTGCTGCTTGATCGAGGTGAGATTGCTTATCACGACGGTGCAATATTCCACCATGAACAAAAGGGTTGAGAGTCTTTACACGCCCCTCAAAACACTCAGGAAACTTTGTCACTTCATCGATCTCTATCGCTTTGATACCGTTTTCTACGAGGATCTTATAGGTTCCTCCTGTAGAGATGATCTCAAAACCATTTTTTTCTAATGATTGACAAAAAGCAACCACACCATTTTTATCGCTTACACTTACTAATGCTCTTTTTTTCATTTATGACCTTGTGAAAATAAATTATGAAATTTTAACGAATTAGAGATAAGAAAATGGTAAACTAATCAAAATAGAATAAGAGGTTGTCCAATGAAGAATATCGCTATTTTATGTTCAGGTGGGGATGTCTCAGGTATGAATCCCGCTATCAAACATTTTGTGGAGTACACAAAGAAAAAAGGTCTCATACCTTATCTTGTTTATGATGGGTATGAGGGTTTGATCGACAATGCCATTTATGAAGCGAGCTATGAGGATGTCGCTGGGGTGATGATACGTGGGGGCACTTTTATCCGTAGCTCTCGAAGCAAACGTTTTATGTCTGCAGAGTTTCGCAAAAAGGCAAAAGAAAATCTCGATGCACATAATATTGATATGTTACTCGTTCTTGGTGGTGATGGCTCTTTTCGAGGACTTCACACCTTTTACAAAGAACACGGAATCAAGTTTTGTGGTATCCCCTCTACCATTGACAACGACATCAATGGAACAGACTATTGCTTAGGTGTTGATACCGCTCTTAATATCATTAAAACTTCTATCGATGCGATACGTGATACAGCGGCTTCTTTTAAACGCGCTTTTGTCATTGAGACGATGGGGCGCGATTGTGGTTATCTTGCCCTTGTCTCTCACCTCACCTCAGGTTCAGAGCTTTGCCTTATTCCAGAGCTTGAATATGACCTTAGTAGCTACAAAGAGGAGTTTAAAAAACAGATACAAAATGGGCGTAAATATTTTATTGCCATCGTCTCAGAGGGGATCAAGCAAGATTCTCAAGAGATCGCTGATTGGTTTGAAAATGAGATAGGGATGGAGTCACGCGTAAGTGTTCTTGGTCACATCCAAAGGGGTGGAAACCCAAGTATCTACGACAGACTTATGGCATACAAATTTGTCAACTACGCAGTTGATGGCTTACTGAGTGGAAAAGATGAGAGTGTGATCTGTTATGCAAAAAGTGGTTTTGAATACAAAAGTATCGACGATGTAGTAAACCACAAAAAAGAGCTTGACCCTGAACTTCTCTCTTATTTAAGCTAAGGCTTGGGATGTGGTGCACAAATTGAAGTAAAATGGCTTACAAAGACCCAGCTTGAAGTACAAACACTTACTGGAGAGCGAGATCTCTACACCTGCACCACCCCCGCCAAAAATGCCAACAAGATTACAAGTAGATTTAGCTATGTAAGATATTTGATAATTAACACACAAAATGTAATTTAATTTGAATATACAGTATTAAACGAACACTCAAACTTTAAGAATTTTATATAGGTTTTCTATTTTTTCTCAAAAATATGACAGGTTGACATAAAAACAACAAAATAAACTTTTTTAAAACACAAATAATATGTATAATGGCCTGAAAATCTAAGACAACATTTCATCAAGGTTTATTTCCAAAAAAGTTAAAAGAAACATCAAATAAATACCTAGATAGGTTAGTTTTTTATTTATATTTTTGAGAAACGAACCGCAGGAAAAAACTACGCACTTCTTTTAAAATAGATTTTGATTTTCTTTAATATGGTGATATATATTATAGCAACAGAAATTATATATATACAAAGTGCAACAATTAAAACCGTTTGGTTTTTTATGTAATCGCTAATAAAGAACATTCCGTATATGCAAAGTGCCCAGTAGATAAAACCTATAATTTCATCGAGTAACGTAAGTTTTGATATGTAATACACTAGATTTTTTATTTTCATTTTTTATATACCCTGCATATATTTAATTTCTGTTCTGCAATATAAATTGCTTGAATATGTTTCTCAAGAGGCTTTTCTATTAAGAAATAAAGTAATTGGAGGTTGCCTTTTCTTTGTAAAACAGTATAAAGTTTAGGACTTTTGTTTTTAAGTCTCATTGATGCATGCGAAGAGCGTTGCATGAGTCCTTGCATCATAAGCAAACCTATCGGAGCTCCTATTCCTGTACCTGATACAGCAGAAGAGATACCTAGACGTTTAGCAATTTGTTGGTAAGTAGCACTAGCTGCAATGGCAATGGCAATTTTCATAGCTATCGCTGAAGCAAGTTTTTTACCAATTATCATTCTTCCAACAGTATATCCAGCACCAATACCCGCTTGCTTGTATAAAGCTGATATTGTCTCATCCGGGACGTATGAATAGTAATGTTCTAGTATCAAAACAATAGTTTTATATAAGGGGCTGTTCCTGTTTTTTATTCCGTATTTAATAAATTCTTTTATTAATGAAGCCATGGCATTGTTTTCATGACCAATTGTGGCAACACGACCATCATTTCCAAGACCAAGACCTTCTCCTGTTCTTTCTATGCCTAGTGCAATATCTTGTCCAACAGAATAAACCCCGTTCCCTAAAGCAACTGCTATATCAACTGTATTATTTACAAATGCCATTCAGGTTATCCTTTAGCTCCAACTCTAAGATCGTCTGAACTAGAAGTACTAGCTGTCTCATGTCTTAATGTGATTTTTCTGTAAGAAAAACTAATGATCTCCGTTGGTTCTATTCCTGAAGAACTTGAAGAGTTAAGATTGACAATTCTAGCATCTTCCAAGGCAATAGTATAAAAGTGTTCCTGTTTCCCCATATATGATGTTCTATACGCTTTTAATTCAACGTGTGTAAGCGTTTCTCCTTTATTATGTGCTTCAAAAAGCAAAGGAGAACTTTTGTCTACTAATTTAATAATATTTAAAGAATCGTGTGTCCTTTGACCCATAGGTTGACCTGATGCAAGATTTACAGGAGTAGATGCCCCATAGTCATAAGAGTTTATGAATATTTCATCTTCATGTCCGTTTTGATAAATATTTCCGACTGAAGCAGGTGTAAAAGCACCTTCTGAAATCAAACCTTGAGTTGAACCTTTAACTGTCATAAAAATCAAATTACTCATTATATTCCTTATAATTAAATTAAACATAATATATCTAAGATTAACTTAATTAAAGTAAATATCTTACAAAAAAAATTTAAATTTCTTATCGAAGATAGTATAAAAAAGAAAATGAAAGCTATAAGAAACTAAGATAAAAAATTTAAGTTGTAATTAATAAGAATTTACAACTGACACTTCAACACGATATTAACAAATTCAAGGAGCAAATATTTTTCCCTGCAGGAAAATTATCGCTCACGACGACCGTTATATAAGTTGAATTATGAATTTTAAAGATATTAAAACATTAATTGGAGCTATCTTAGCATTATGATTGCTAATTGCTTTTAATGGAAATGTAATAGCTGTTATTATAGTTTGTGCATTGTTATCTGGAGCATTATTTTAAATATGCCTATCTATAAAACAACTTTCCCTTTAAAGGCAAAATATGGGAGTTTAATTATGACTGTACCAAAACTTGAAGCAAAAAAAATTATTGATTCATTGCCTGAAGATACCTCATACGATGAGATATTAAAAGAGTTAGCTTTTGATAGAATGATTCAAAGAGCAAAGAGAGATCTACAGATCTCTCTCTACAACTCTTTGAAATGTTTGGAAGTAGTTGTCTTGAAGATCTGCAAGACTCATCTCGACATCGTTTACTTTGATGCTTTGCCCACCAGTAGTTCCGATCTGCTCACATGCAAGATCGCCTAACATATCTTCAAATGCAGCGCAGTTTTCTGGTTTAACTTCGATAATAGCGCGGCTCATGCTCTCAGCAAAGATGTCACGCTCATCATTTACGCTCATCGTCACATCACATCCCAAACCACTTGTTGCTGCCATTTTTGCTAACGCAATAGCAACACCACCACTACTTGCATCTTTTGCACACTCTAAGAGATGCTTTTTATTTGCCTCGATCACAAGTTCCCAAAGTGCAAGCTCTTTTTTGTAGTCAATCTCAGGAAGTTTTCCTGCAACTGTGCCACAGATCTCTTTCATATACAAAGATCCACCAAACTCAGAACGACTCTCACCTACTAGATAAAGTACGTTTCCTTCGTTTTGAAAGCTTGACATAAGTACATTGTTTTGGTCATCATTGACCCCCACCGTCGCAATAGAAGGTGTAGGAAAAACAGAAACGCCATTTGTCTCGTTATAGAGTGAAACATTTCCACCAATAACAGGAGTTGTAAGCGCAGCACACGCCTCTTTGATACCAAGACATCCTTGTCCAAACTGCCACATAACCTCAGGGTTTTCTGGGTTTCCGTAGTTGAGACAATCAGTGATCGCTAAAGGTCTTGCCCCGCTCATCGCAACATTTCTTCCAGACTCAATCACGGCAGCTGCCGCACCACCTTTAGGATCGATATAGCAATAACGCACATTACAATCCGCACTCATAGCAAGTGCTTTGCCGTTTTCTTTGACACGGATCACAGAAGCGTCTAACATCCCACCTTTTTTGATCGTATTTGTTTGTACCATAGAATCATATTGTGTGTAGATCCAAGATTTATCTACCACTTCCATTGATTTTGTGAGTTTAAGAAATGCTTCTTGATTCGCTACTTTTTCAAAATCATCGATACTTACATTGGAGATCTCTGAGAGATATTTTGGTTCACTCATAGGGCGATTAAGCTCTGGTGCTTCCTCACTTACAGGGTCCACTGGAACCTCAGCTACTTTCTCTCCGTGCCAAAAAAGCTCCATATTTCCAGTAGCAGTAACCTCACCGATCACCGCAGCATCAAGATCCCATTTTTCAAAGATCTTAATGATCTCTTCTTCGCTCCCTTTTTTTGCACAAAGGAGCATTCTCTCTTGAGATTCTGAGAGCATAAAATCATACGGAGTCATCCCCTCCTCGCGAGCTGGGACTTTATCAAGATGCATGATCATTCCGCTTCCAGAACGTCCAGCCATCTCAAAAGATGAAGATGTAAGACCTGCAGCACCCATATCTTGGATCCCTACAACATGGTCTGTTTTAAAGAGCTCTAAACACGCTTCAAGTAAAAGTTTTTCTGTAAAAGGATCCCCAACTTGTACTGTAGGGCGAAGCGATTTTGACTCTTCTGTAAAACTATCAGAACTCATCACAGCCCCACCAAGACCATCACGACCAGTTTTTGCCCCTACATAGATAACTGGGTTACCGATACCATCCGCACGGCCATAAAAGATCTCATCGCTTTTTGCAAGTCCTAGTGTAAATGCATTTACGAGAATATTTCCGTTGTAGCACTCATCAAAACTTGTTTCACCACCAATGGTAGGAACACCCATACAGTTTCCATAACCACCGATCCCCTCAACAACACCACGCACTAAATAGCGCTGATGTTTGGATGTAGCGTCATTGTTGAGTACATTTCCAAAGCGAAGCGCATTGAGGTTAGCAACTGGGCGCGCACCCATCGTAAAGACATCACGCATGATCCCACCAACACCTGTAGCAGCACCTTGGTATGGCTCGATAAAACTTGGGTGGTTGTGTGATTCCATCTTAAAGACAGCAGCATAACCCTCACCAATATCGATTACACCAGCATTTTCACCAGGACCTTGAATAACCCATGGTGCTGAAGTTGGGAAACCTTTGAGGTGCACTTTTGAAGATTTATACGAACAATGCTCACTCCACATAGCTGAAAAAATACCTAACTCTACTAAGTTTGGTTCACGACCAAGTATACGCTTAATATGTGCGTAATCATCTTGAGAAAGCTTATGATTAGCTAACTGTTTTTCAATATCTGGTAATTGTTGGCTCACGGGGATTCCTGAAATTTTGATTTTTAAACGGGGATTATACCGCATTTGTAGTAAAAGGAATTTTAATGAAAACTAAAATCTTTTTTTCGTGCGGATATTTTTCTTCAAAGAGAAGATGTTTTTATAAAAGATCTCTATGATCTCGTATTCTTTTTTCCCCTGAGGAAGCTTGAGGATAAATTCATCTTCTACACTCTTGCCAAGCATAGCACGTGCTAAAGGGGAATGGATAGAAATCAGCCCATTTTCAGGCTCAGCCTCAAGTACTCCACAAAGAGTATAGAGACTCTCTTGGGATGTAGCAAGATCCTCAATACGCACAGAACTTCCAAATCCAACGCGTTCGTGAGAAGATTTGGACGGATCAATGATATGTGCTTTTTGGATCATTGAGTTGAGATAAAAAAGGCGCTTATCAATAAAGCGCAATTTCTCTTTGGCAGCTTGATAATCGGCATTTTCACTTCTATCTCCAAGAGCTGCAGCGACTAGCTTTTCTTGAGCGACCTTAGGCTTTTCATGCTCTAGTAGGTACTTAAACTCTTCGACTAAAACATCATACCCCTCGATGCTCATTGGCTCTTTCAATAAGACCCCTTAATGGTGGAAACCTTCGATATAGTAAGTTTGTTTGTTTTCTAATTTTTTTACTTTTACTTTAAATTTATTGCTAAAATGAGCAATCTTTTCATGCGCTTCCTCTGCAAGTGCAGCACTTGGAGCTTCCACTTTTATTTTGAAATAATCTTCTGAATTTGAGAGTGCTACAAAAGAGCCATCTACCTTGAGTGCATTGTGTAGGTCCATAATATGTTTTTGTATCTTCTCATAACCACTTGTATTTTGCTCAATTCTTTCTAGTTGGCTAAGTAAGGCATTATTTGGCTTATACCCTAGCTGTGTTAACATTGCATCTCTTTGCATTCGATTCCCTTTTGATTTATTTATTTTAAAAAATAATATCACTCTTTTGTAAATATTCAGAATTATTTTTAATTCTATTCACTATAATAATATACAATTTCTACAACCTAGAACAAAAGAGTTACAATATGAATGATGCGATATTAAAAAAAATCAAACAACTTCCCCCATTACCTGAATCTGCAATGCAGATCGAAGCGGTATATCAAGACCCTGATAGTAGTTTTAACGATATGGTAAAGATCTTAGAAAAAGATCCTCTTTTAACAGCAGATATTTTAAAAGCTGCGAATTCTCCCTTGTATGGATTTTCCCGTGAGATCAATGCTATTAGCCAAGCAGTAGGTCTTTTTGGGATGGGAACGGTGAGAGGTTTTGCACTTGCAAGCATTGTCAAAAAAAGTTTTGCACTTGATCTTTCCCCTTATGGGATCACTCCTGAGATGTTCTCTAATCTTTCTAAAAAGCAACACGCACTTATGATCGCTTGGTGCTTAAAAAAAGAGAACAAACTTCTAGGCGTTCTCTCCCCTGCAGCATTTCTAGTCGAGATAGGAAAAGTTCTTATCTCCCAACAGATCATTGCAGAATCTTCTCAAACAGCATTTCGTGATGCACTCAAAGAGACTCAGGATGTAGAGCTCTCGGAGAGACAAATCGTAGATGCAGACACTCCTGAAGTGAGTGCAAGTATCTTTGAGCACTGGCGCTTTGAAGAGGGACTTATCGATGTGATTCGCAATTGTCTTCATCCTCAGGAGGCTCAGCCAGAATACCAAAGAGCTGCAAAAATACTTCACGTTGTGCGCACCTGCGTTCAGATCAACGGTGAAATGACTGAAAAAAGTATAGAGGAAGCAAAAGAGCTCATCACAAAATATGAGCTTGATATGCCGAGCTTTGAAAAAGCACTAGAAAACTACGAGTTATAAAGTATGAAGTCACTTCTCATACATTTGACCGTAGGTCTAAGTGAACAAGATGTTAGTCAAGAGCAACGCCCTCTCATCAACGACTGGCTCGCGAAAAAATATATCACCCACAAAGAAAATCTCTACCAATTCAACTCTAAATACCGTGCTGGAACACTGGGGATGTTGCAAAAAGGGACTGCCTATCTTCATGTCATAGGGGAGCTCACTCGTGATCTTTTTATCGATGAGGGTGATATGCATAATGCTCGTGAAGGTGATCTCGTGATCGCTCAACGCATCCTTGGCAAACGTGGCGCACCCAAAGCAAAAGTGATCGAAGTTGTTGGGCGCGCAGTGAGTTACAGTGTTGGCTATATTATGCTCAAAGAGGGGCATAAGTCACTCGTAGACCTCAAAACAGAATATCCTGCGGGAGTCGAAGTAGAACCCCATGAATTTGAGCGCTACGAAGAGGGAGATGTCTTTAAGATCAATAACCAAAACGGTACGATTGAGGAGAAACTTGGCAATATCAAAGACCCTCTCGTCGATGAGAAGATCGTTTTGGCACAATTCAATAAGCACGATGAGTTTGAAGAGGATGTCTTAGAGATCGCTTCCTCATTTGAAGAGGTCGATGCTTCAAAATATCCAAACCGCAAAGATCTTCGCAAACTCCCTTTTTGTACGATCGATCCAGTGACTGCAAAAGATTTTGATGATGCGATCTACTGGGATGATGAAAACACTACTCTCTATGTTGGTATTGCAGATGTAAGCGAGTATGTCAAACCTTTTGGTGCGATCGATAACGAAGCTATCTATAGAAGTTTCTCTATCTATCTTCCCCACCGCTCTATCCCTATGCTCCCACGTCAGCTGAGTGAAACACTTTGTTCCCTGCAACCCCATGTGGATAGACTTAGCTATGTGTTTGAGATCAAGCTTGATCTTGCAAGCTTAGAAGTGAGTAACTCAAAAGTGTATGAAGCTATTATTCATTCCCACAGAAGATTTAACTACGAAGAGATCGATCAGTTTTTGGAAGGAAGTCTAGAAGCAAAAACAAAAGATGAAGAGACCATCTTTGAGTATCTTCCTAAACTCAAAAAAGTCACCGACGCACTCAAAAAAAAGCGCCTCAAAGTGGGGTATGATTTTCGTTCCAACGAACTAGAGATGTTTTTGGATGACAATACAAACCTCACCCATACAGAGTATGCTGAGGAGACCCCATCTCATGCACTTATCGAAGATTGTATGCTTTTGGCAAACAAAGAAGCAGCAGCCCAGTTTGATAGAGGTATCTTTCGTATCCATGAGCCACCAAATCAGATGAAACTGCAAAAACTTTATCAAGAACTCGCTGGAATTGGGATGTCGATCGATATCAAAGATTCTCTTAAAGAAACTATCACAGAGATCCAAAAACAAGCGAAGATGATGGATCTTCAAGCCGAAGTGGACACCCTTATCATTCGCTCACAAATGCAAGCGCGTTACGCACCGACCAATGCAGGACACTTTGGACTTGGTTTTGAGCGTTATACACACTTTACCTCTCCGATTAGACGCTATTCAGATCTTATCGTTCACCGCTTGCTCAAAGCGATCGCAAACCATGATACCCAAGAGGGTTCTTATGTACTGCGTAATATCGAAGCACTCTCTTTGACCATCAGTGAAAAAGAGCGTGAAGCAAGCACGATCGAAGTGGAATATATGGCGCGTAAATTTGCACGCTGGGCAAATGAGCATATCGGTGAAACTTTCAAAGCAAGAATCACAGGAACTGATCCTGAGATCCAAGCAGAACTCCATGATGAGATCATAGGAGCGCGCCTCAATATCACAGGGCATGACAATGTTGTGCTTTTTGAAGATGTAGAGGTTATCATAGAACGTGTCGATATCGCCAAAGCAAAAATCTATGCCAAAGCAAGAAAGATCGGTGATGCTTAGTGTATAAAAGCGAGCTCGACAAACATATCCAAAACAGCTCACTCTCCAATAACTTTGTTCTTTTTGGAGAGAGTAGTTTTCTCATCGATTTTTACACAAAACTTCTGAGCAATATTGCTGATGCATCTACCCTTTCTATGTACCATGATGAATACCATTTTGCCACTGCAAAAGCGCATCTCTCCCAAGCTTCGCTCTTTGGAGATAGAAGTGTACTTATCATCAAAAGTGAAAAGAAGATCGCTAAAACAGAACTCGATACACTTATAGAACTTTGTCAAAAGAATAAAGAGAACATCTTCATCTACGCCTACTATGGAACAGATCATAAAACGTACGCCAAAGCTTTTGCTAAAAAGAGCACAATGAGTGTCCGCTTTTTTCATCCAAAAGAGTATGAAGCGCAACAGATCATCCTCGATCTTGCCAAACAAAACAATGTACAGATCGATAAATTTTCCATCTCTCACCTTTTGGGTGTACACAATGGAGATGTCGCTCTTGCGTGCAATGAGATAGAGAAATTCAAGGTCTTTGATAGAGCTATAAGTACCAAAGATATCGATGCCCTCGTCTTTGGTTTAGGGGAAATCGGGATCGATGACCTTATCAAAAAGATACTCCAAAATAAAGACTTTAAAGAGGATCTCGGAAATCTTCTCGAACACGGAGAGGATGAGATCCGTATCCTTACCACGATCACTGCCTACCTCACACAACTCTATATGTTTAATATCTACATCCGAGTCAATGGCGCACCCAATGCACTCGAGATACTAGGCTACCCTGCCCCAGGTTTTGTCGTGGATGAAAAAGCAGCACTGTCAATAAAGATAAAACCCAACACCTACTACAAACTCCACGATCTTCTTTTGAGTAGTGAGTTAAAAATGAAGTCTTCGGATGTAGATAAAGAAGCGATCCTCTTTTCAACCCTCATAAGAGCCCAAAAACTATTAGCATAAAAAAGCACTTGATTGCTGCATGGACGATTGAAAAACTAAAAAGAGTGATGAAAATTCAAGGAGTCTAACGAGGAAGCCTACTCAAAGTAGGCGCACTGACCGAAGGGAACAAGTACCCTTGGGGTGTGACGAGTGTAACGACGCAGAATTTGCGTCGCTATTTTTAGTTTTTAGATGAGTCTACGATTTTGTTTGCAGATATCCACGGCATCATCGAACGAAGTTGCACACCTGTTTGCTCGATCAATGAAGCTCTTGCATTTGTACGCTCTGCGTTCATTCTTGGGTATCCTGCTTGACCTTCTAAGATAAAGTCTTTTGCAAATCTACCATCTTGGATCTCTTTTAAGATCTCTTTCATTGCAGCTTTTGATTCTGCATTGATAACACGTTTACCAGAAACATAGTCACCATACTCAGCTGTGTTAGAGATAGAGTATCTCATATCAGCGATTCCACCCTCAAACATCAAGTCAACGATGAGTTTAAGCTCATGCAAACACTCAAAGTATGCAAGTTCTGGAGCATATCCAGCTTCTGTTAATGTTTCAAAACCAGCTTGAACTAAAGACGCTGCACCACCACAAAGTACTGCTTGCTCACCAAAAAGGTCCGTTTCAGTCTCATCTTTGAAAGTTGTTTCAATAATTGCAGTACGCCCACCACCGATTGCTGAAGCGTAAGAGAGAGCTAACTCTTTTGTTGAACCGCTTGGGTTTGCACCAATAGCGATAAGGTCAGGAATACCACCACCACGAACAAATTCGCTTCTTACAGTGTGTCCTGGAGCTTTTGGAGCTACCATCATTACGTTGATATCAGCTCTTGGGTGGATTCTTCCGTAATGGATGTTAAATCCGTGTCCAAATGCGATTGTAGCACCTTGCTTGAGGTTTGGCTCGATCTCATCTTTATAGATCTCTGCTTGGTTTTCATCTGGTAAAAGAATCATAACAACATCAGCAGCAGCACTTGCTTCAGCTACAGTCATAACTGTGAAGTTTTTCGCCTCAGCTTTCGCCCATGAAGATCCACCTTTTCTAAGACCTACGATCACTTCTACACCGCTATCTCTTAAGTTTTCCGCGTGTGCGTGACCTTGTGATCCAAAACCGATCATTGCTACTTTTTTACTTTTGATTATGTCTAAATTACAATCTTTGTCATAGTAAACATCTAATGCCATTTCATTTCCTTGCATAGTTTAAGCCCTAAAAAGCTTTAAAATTTTGTCGCATTATACTCAAAGAAACTATAAACTTTTATTAGACCAAGCTTATACTTTGGTGAAACTTTTTTCATTTAATTTCATAGTCTGTATAATGTCACAAAAAACAAAGGGCAAAAATGAAAAAATTCAACCTTTTTAAAGAGATCATCACTGTTGAAAAATCTGCACTCCTTCAGGCTTTTAATAGCTCTAAAGAGTTTGCAATCACCACAAAAGGTGCGATAGTTTATTCCCCTTTTGAGAAAAAAGATCCATTCATCTTTCAAGGCAAACACACACCAAAGCCAAGTAGTGCACTCGCACCATCGACTCCAATGACACTTCACTCTCTTTTAGGGGAGAGCTATCAGGTGGTAGAGGATGATGATAGAGTTCTTATCAAAGCTTTTTCAAACTGGCAAGAGATCATTCGACTCAATATCGATCGTGCTTCTTATGATGATACCACAGCCGATGGGGTCGCTGAGTTTTCCAATCCAGCGCTTGAAGATATAGGTTGGAATGCGACCGAGTTTGAGATAAGCTATCGAGAGCTTATTGGTGTTATAGAAGAGCAATGTGAGGGGACACTTTTGTGTATCGAGCAAGAGGATCCGTACCGCTTTAGTGGTCTTGGGTTTATTGCAGATGACAAAGAGGCTTATAACACTCTCTTTACTTACTGCCAAGCAAAGATCAAAGAGCTTATAGAGACACAAAGTCATTTTGCAAAAGAGAAATTAAATGGTGATGAGCTTGATGCTGCGGAGTTTTTTGAGGTTTTATAACCCTTTTTTGTTCGCGTAAAGATAGCGTTGTAAGATAATCATCGCAGAGAGCGAGTCGATCCGTCCATCGCGGATAGACTTCATCTCTCCTTTCATCATACTCTCAGCTTCTACAGAGCTTCCCGCTTCATCCTGATACAAAACATCCCCATCAAAAGCAACAAGATTCATAAAATGCTCGATGCGTCTTCTCATCTCCTCTTCACTACTTCCACCAAGAGGAATCCCCACCACAAGAGCATCTGGCTTCCACTCGTTTATCACTTGCTTTACTTCATCTGCTGCTTGGTTGCGGTTTTTTCTCAGGATTGCAGGCAGAGGTGTTACTATGTCTTTATGGGCAGAATAGGCAAGTCCTATACGCTTGAGCCCTAGATCTATCGCTAAATATTTCATCTATTTACCTAAACAAAAAGAGCCAAACATCTTGTCAAGCATCTCATCATTTTCAAAAGGTCGGGTGATACTTGCCATCTCTTTGATCGCTTCATTGAGATGAAAAGAGAAGATCTCTAGCTCTTGGTCGTGCAGAGGTTCTAGAGCTTCTTGGATATTGGTGAGTGTATTTTTTACCGCTGCTATTTGACGCGAGGAGACAAGCATAATCTCATCACTGAGGTTATTACTATCCATATACTCTTGGAGTATTTTGATCAATGCAGAAACACTCTGTTTTGAATTGATCTCTAGATCGAAAGTGATCTTGGGATGTACAAATTTTTCCTCGAGGTCTATCTTGTTTTTGATAATGAAAACTTTCTTCCCTTGCGTATGAGAATCAAGCAAAGAGAGTATCTGTTCATCTTCGCTATCAAGTGAGCGTGAGCCATCAAAGAGTGCGATCACAATATCGCTTTGCTCGATCGCTTCTAAGCTTCTTTGAATCCCTATGCGCTCTATGGCATCACTTGATTCACGTATCCCTGCTGTATCAACGATACGGATAAGATGGCTCCCTATTTTGACCTGCTCTTCTATCGTGTCACGCGTCGTTCCTGCGATATCACTTACAATTGCACGGTTATAATTCACAAGAGCATTGAGCAAAGAGCTTTTGCCAACATTTGGTTTTCCAACGATAGCTACACGAAAACCTTGCATCAATCCCTCACGCGATTCAGAGGCTATGAGTGTTGCTTCTAAAGAGGCTTGAAGCTCTAAGAGCTTTTGCTCGATCTGGGCTACGAGATCCTCAGGGAGATCCTCTTCTGCATAATCAATACTCACCTCAGAATATGCCAAGATATGGATGATCGCATCGCGGATATGCTCAATATACTCTTTGAGCTCCCCTTTCATCTGGCGTGCGAGTATCTTTGCAGCATCTTCACTTTTTGCCTCGATGAGTTGGGCGATCGCTTCTGCTTCACTTAGATCTATGCGCCCATTAAAAAAAGCTCGTTTTGAGAACTCCCCTGCGTTTGCCAAGCGCGCACCCAAAGCAAGCGTAGCCTTTAAGATCGACTGAGCGACAATAAAACCACCATGGCACTGGATCTCGACTACATCCTCAGCGGTAAAAGAAAAAGGAGCTTGAAAGTAGATAATAATAGATTCATCTATAAGTTCATTCTCTGTGTTGTACAGAGTGCTTAGGGTAGCGTAACGTGGAGAGAAATTTTCTTTTTTGGTGAGTGTTTTTGCGATCTCTAAGGCTCTATCGCCACTTATTCGTATAATAGCGATAGAACCAATGCCATTGGCAGTTGCAATGGCTGCGATTGTGTCATTCATTAGTTTGTGTGGTAATCATTTATGATGATATATTTCAAACCATCGCGCGTGGAGCGAATCGCCACATATTTATCTGGATAGATCTCACGAAGCTCACGAAGAGCGATCTGTACAAGAACACCATCGAGAATCTTCGTTTGTGCTCTTCCATCACGATTGACATTTTCTCTCACATTTTCCAAATAGCGAGAAACCGCTTCCTCTTGATTTTTCAAAAACTCAGCTATCTCAAGACGTAGTCCCACTTGGTATTTTGTATTGATCCAGTTAAAGAGCATATAAGAGAGTGCTTTGTAACGATACCCCTCTTTCCCGATAAGAAGTGCTGCATCTTCCCCTTTGAACTCTATAAGGAGCGTTTTATCATCGTACGCACTTACCTCTATTGGTTCGATATCAAAACAGATAAGTTTGAAAAGCTCATTCACATCTTTTTTGACTTCACGAGCGACCTCAGAGATCGCCTCACTGAGATGTTCATCTTCTTCATAAAAGTCATCAGCATAAACTGGTTCATAGTGTTCATCTTCGTCATCTTCTTCTTGTGTGCTTACAAAAGAAGCTGGCATAATCGTGTCGTTGAGGATTGTATGTGTTTTGTGTTTATGTTCTTTTTTTTGTTTAGGAGGAAGTGGTTTGCTTTCTTGTTTGGCTGGTTTATCTTCTGTTTTTTCTATAATTTCTTTTGTCTCTTGCGTTTGAGAAGGTGCACTTTTTGTGGCTACTATAATTGCATTTTTCTTAAAGAGTCCTAGTAAACCTTTACTAGGATACTGAACCACTTCAATAGTTAATTCTGTTACAGAACACTCGAGTTTGGATGCAGCATCTGTATATGCATCCTCGAGTGTAACTGACTCTACTTTAATCATCTTTTTTCTCCGAGTGTTTATGCGCGAGAACCTGAGCCTCTTTTGCATTTTTAAACTGAATATTTACAATAAACTGTTGTCCGATTGAGAATAAGTTATTTACGAACCAATATAATACCAAACCTGATGGGAAAGTAATAAAGAAGAATGTAAAAATGATCGGTAAAAATTTAAATATCTTCTCTTGCATCGGATCTGTAAAGTTATTTGGTGTCAGTTTTTGCTGATAATACATCGATGCACCCATAAGAATTGGTAGGATGAAAGTTGGATCCATACGAGAAAGATCATCGATCCAAAGCGCCCACTCGGCACCCTGAAGCTCTACTGCATTTAAAAGTACACGGTAGATTGCAAAGAATACTGGGATCTGAAGTAACATCGGAAGACATCCACCAAGTGGGTTTGCTCCATGTTTTTTATACATATCCATCACAGCTGCATTCATTCGCTGTGGATCACCTTTATATTTTGCTTGAACCTCTTTGATTCTCGGTGCGATATCTTTGATCTTTTGCATCGATACCATCCCTTTGTATGTCAAAGGATAAAGCACCATTCTAATGATGATCGTAAGTGCTACGATCGACCAACCCCAGTTTCCAAAGATTCCATGGAGCCAAAGAAGAAGTGCAAACAGTGGTTTTGCAGCAAAAGTGAACCAACCATACTCGATCGCATTGGTAAGTACAGGATTGATGTTTTCTAATACTCTGTAATCTTTTGGACCGATGTAACCATGGAAATTCATCGTAGGAAGCGCTTCAAAATAGATAACAGGGTTATCTTCTCTATCTCTCTCTACAACGATGTTTGTATCTTTGCTAAATCCGTACATTATAGTCGCTGTGTATTGATCAAAAGCAGAGATAAGCTCTACGCCACTAAAGAGCTTACGCCCCTCTGCGTCTCCATCTTCTACGATCGTTACAAGATCATCATCTGTATAGACCATAGCACCCGACACCGTCATCATCTGCTCAGTTATCTCAGGTCTTTGACCCAAATATACATAGTAACGTGCATCGTTTGACACATTGATACTCACGTCATAATGGCTATCTTTGTAGAATGTGATCTCTTTTGTCACTGTAAGCTTAGAGAGCTTTTGTGTCAAAGTGACCTTTTGTGGTTCATCTGCAAGATTGATCTCAGAGACACTTGCTGTATAAGGAGTTTTTGCTGCCTCTTTATTGAGCTCTTCATCAGCAAAACGGATAAAAAGAGGCTTTGTTTTGAATGCTGGAATCAATTGTGAATGTTTATCATCCCCATCATTGAACTTCTCTTCTAAAAGCTCTTTTGAAGAGATACGTCCGAGTGTATCCATCGTCATAATGAAGTTTTCATTTGAGATCTTGACAATTGTGTTGGAAGCACTTTTAGATACTTTTTCATCTGCAGCGATAGAGTGTCCTACATCCGCTTGTGCTACTGTTACATCGCCTTGTGCTTGAACGAGTGGTTTTTCACTATTTACTTGATTATTTTGGGCAGAAGCCAACTCTTGTTCTGGTGGAAAAATTGCTGTATAAGCTACGAAAAAAACTATTGACAATGCAACTGCGAGCATTAGTCTTTGATTTGGTGTCAATTTATCTAACACATTTACCCTTTGTATGAAAAATTTTTTATAATATAGTAGCGGTTTTTTTTGTTTGGAACCAACCAATATTTTATTGAATCAACCCCAAGTTTTTTGGGCTTTAATCGAAGTTTGTCAAGAGTTGGATACTCTATCCCTCCATCATAAAATTGATTACATCGTAGTATTCTAGTAAAAGAGTGGTAAAAAGCACTTGAAATGGAATTATTTTCAAAATTTAATCTTGCATACTCGCTACAAGATGGGTAATACCGGCACGATCCAAAACCTATAAGTGTGAAAAATTTTTGATAAAGCCAGAGCAGCTTGAGTAAAAACTTTTTAATCAAAGGATTTTTCCTTGAGTGCTTTGGAGCGTTGCAGTAATTTTTGAAAATCATTGTGTAAATTTTGATAGCTGACTTCTACAGTAGCTTGTTTTGCTACAAATATATATGTACCATCTTGAAGAGCATGAGAGTATTCACAAAAAAGTGCTCGGAGCCTTCTTTTGGCCCTATTGCGTTTTACTGCATTCCCTATTTTTTTGGTAGCAGTAAATCCAATTTTGCGAATTCCTGTTTGAGGAAGAAAAAAAAGCACAACACTAGAAGTGTGTATATTTTTTCCTTTTTTATAAATAGACTGAAACTCTTTGTGGAGTTTTAGTGTATTAAATCCACCTAAACTGACAATTTTTTACGACCTTTGGCACGACGACGGTTGATAATATTACGACCATTTTTCGTTGCCATACGCGTTCTAAAACCATGAGTTCTTTTTCTTGGCGTGTTATGTGGCTGGTATGTTCTTTTCATGACATATCCTTGTTTAATTTTAAGAGTGAAATGCTACTAAATTTTTACTTAAAGAGCGGTTAAGCTTCATAGCAAATTTTTCAAACCCTCCTTTAAGATTGCATAGATATAATTGCAAGCTTATCACTTAAACTTATTTACATCCAGAGAATCTAGGAGACAAACACAGCTTATGAATTTTAAATTTAACCTCTATATTATCATCTCCATCAGTATTTTACTCCTCTCCTTTTCCTTATATACAACATTTAAGACGATTGAGCAAACAAACCTATTTATAGGGCATATTGAAGATAAGAGCTTGATCTTAGATAAAGAGACCCTCCAAGATCTTTCCCATGAGACGAACAAACTCATTGTTCTCTCAGAGAGTGAACTCAAAACAGATATCGCTGCTTTGCGAAAGATTCAAGAGAGAAGCACAAAAGACACACTCTATTCTTTTATTATGGCAGTTTTGCTTATCCTTTTTGTAGTTTATAAGCTTTCTTTACTTCACAATAAATCTACAAAAGAGCTGCAAAAAGCAGAAGAGACCGAAGAGGAGCTACACAAACTTCAAGCACAACTCCTCCAATATAATGAAGACCTAGAAAAAGAGATCACCAAAAAAGCGCAAGAACTTCACAATAAAATATATACGCACTTCCTCACAGCTCTGCCAAATAGAAACAAACTTCTCGAAGATACACACGATGTAGCATTTCAACAAATGGCACTTTTAAATATCGATAAATTTCAAAAATTTAATGATATCTACGGTGAAGAGATCGGAAATATCGCGATTCAGATGAGTGCTGCTTTTCTCAAAGAACAAGTGGATGATACCAATACACTCCTTTATCATATTGGTGGGGATGAGTTTGTATTTGCTGTGAAAAATTCGAGTACCTTTTATAATATGAACTTTATTCGTAAAATAGAGAATATTCTCCAAAGCTACGCGAATGAGACATTTAATTATCAAGACAAAAAATTCAATTTTATCATGAGTGCTGGTATCTCTTTTTCAGGGGATAATAAGATGCTTGCATATGCGGATATGGCTCTCAAAGATGCAAAAAAACGCAACATCCCACTCTCTGTCTTTAGTGATGATAAAGAGCTTGAGAGGATACATCAAGATGATATCGATTGCCACAAAAAACTGCTCAAAGCTTTTGAAACAGATAATGTCATCTCATACTATCAGCCTATAGTACCACTTCAAGATGAGACAAAAGAGCACAAATACGAATCTTTGGTTCGCATCGTACAAGAGGATGGAACAGTGATTCCACCTTTTAATTTTATTAAGGTAGCCAAAGCAAATCGACTTTATCATAAGCTTACAAAAGTGGTACTCAATAACACCCTTGAGATGATCCAAAAATACCAAGTTCCATGTTCGCTCAATATCTCCATCGATGATATTGATGATGAACAAACATTGCAGATGCTCTATAAAAAGTTTGACCAGTTTGCCTATAATGATCTTTTGACCATTGAGCTTTTAGAAACTGAGGAGTTTAAAGACTATCTTCATGTGTATGAGTTTTGTATCAAAGTGCGATCTTATGGTATCAAGATGGCTCTTGATGATTTTGGAAGTGGCTATTCAAACTTCTCACATGTTCTCAATCTTCCAATTGATTATATCAAGATAGACTCGTCGCTCATCTCCAATATAGACAGAGATGAAAACTCAAAACGGATGGTGGAGACAATTGTCTCTTTAGCGAAGAAACTTCATGTACAAACGATTGCCGAGTTCGTCTCATCGCAAGAGATCTATGATATTGTTAAAGAGCTTGAAGTTGATTATGCCCAAGGGTATTACCTTGGCAAACCAGAGCCAATAGAGAATCACCTCAAGGCTTAGTGGCTTAAAAAATCTTTGAGAGATTCTGGGGAGGATTGATCAAAAGGTTTTGAGAGATCAAAGAGTTTTTCATCAGCACCCACATGACAATCTCTACACCCTTGGATCACATCATGTTCTCGTACATCCGCAGCATTGATCTTTTTCATAGAGTGACATCCAAAGCAATCGCTCCCACACTCTGCCATAGAATTTGGATCAACACTATGACAGTTGATACAAGTCAGCATTGGTTTATGACGTTCATCCTGCTCTATTGTAGGAACAAGCTTGGGATGGCAAGTGAGACAATCACCCGTACATCCCAAGAGTTGATAGCTTAAAAAACTCAGTAAGATAAAAAGTTTCATCTACTAACTTACACTCACTTTGATCTCGCCATCGATACTATCAAAGAGCACTTTACTTCCCTCTGTAACCGTTCCATCCAAGATAAGATCTGCAAGACGATCTTCAACGATCTCATATAAAGCACGCTTGAGTGGTCTCGCACCATAGACAGGATCAAATCCAGCTTCTGCTACATACGCTTTTGCACTCTCACTAAGGGTCAGTGTAATATCTCTTTGCTCCACTTTTTTTGCAATATCGCGAAAGAAGATATCAACGATCCCAATAATTTGCTCACGTCCTAGGCCATTAAAGATAACAATATCATCAAGACGGTTCAAGAACTCTGGTTTAAATGCTTGTTTGAGCTCCCCTAAAACCATCTCTTCGAGCTTCTCATCGTTTGCATGGTTTATGATCTTATCACTTGCGATATTGGATGTGAGGATAATGATCGTGTTGGTAAAATCAACCGTCACCCCTTTATTATCTGTTAAACGTCCATCATCCAGCACTTGTAAAAGCATATTAAATACATCCGGATGTGCTTTTTCCACCTCATCAAAAAGGATCACACTATAAGGCTTACGACGCACCGCTTCTGTGAGCTGACCACCCTCTTCATAGCCTACATATCCAGGAGCTGCTCCGACAAGACGAGAGACTGCGTGTTTTTCCATATACTCACTCATATCGATACGGATCATCGAGTCTTCACTGTCAAATAAAAACTTTGCAAGTGTTTTTGCCGTTTGTGTTTTTCCCACCCCTGTTGGACCAAGGAACAAGAAACTTCCTATCGGTGAAGAGCTATCAGAGAGTCCCGCTTTATTACGCTTGATAGCACGTGCTACAGCGTGTGTTGCCTTACTTTGACCTACGACATCTTTATTGAGTTCCTCTTCAACATTGAGGATCTTCTCTTTCTCCCCTTGGAGCATCTTCTTCACAGGGATCTGTGTCCATCTTGAAACAATAGAAGCGATCATCTCCTCATCTACTGAGTTTTTGAGTAGGGTTCCCTCTGCTAGGAGTTTATCCCAGTTTTCATTGAGGCGTTTTTCCTCCTCTAGAAGCTGTGGGATCTCCCCATACTCTATCTCAGCCGCACGGTTATATTCAGACTTATTTTTCGCATTTTGTGCTTCACGGCGTTTTGCTTCAATCTCATTTTTGATACTAGAGATCTTCTCAAATACCTCTTTTTCGTTGCTAAATTGTGCTTGGAGTTTTTGCACCTCCTCCTCTACATCTGCAAGCTCTTTTTCGATCTCTACAAGGCGCTTTTTGTTTTGAGGTGTATCCTCCATCTTGAGTGCCTCTTTTTCTACATGAAGCTCTGAGCTTTTTCTTTTTGCAACACTGAGTGCGGTTGGTTCTGATTCGATCTGCATCTTCAGCTCAGCTGCTGCTTCATCGATCAGGTCGATCGCTTTATCAGGTAAAAATCTATCTGCTATATATCTATCTGAGAGCTTTGCAGCCGCCACGAGCGCGCTATCTGTAATATTTACATTATGGTGTGTTTCAAGTCTCTCTTTGATCCCACGAAGAATCTGCAGAGATTGGTTCACCGTTGGCTCATCAAGGTTAATTGGTAAGAAACGTCTTTGAAGTGCTGCATCTTTTTCAAAATACTTTCTATACTCTTTGAGTGTTGTCGCACCAATTGTATGGAGCTCCCCACGTGCAAGAGCTGGTTTTAAGATATTGGCAGCATCCATACTTCCCTCACTCGCACCCGCACCTACAATAGTGTGGATCTCATCGATAAAGAGGATAATATTTCCACTCTTTTTCACCTCATCAATAACCGCTTTGAGACGATCTTCAAACTCTCCACGGTATTTTGCTCCCGCGATAAGTGAACTCATATCAAGCGCTATCACCTTTTTATTTTGCAGGGATGTTGGCACTTCCCCATCACTGATTCTTTGTGCAAGCCCCTCTACAAGAGCAGTTTTACCCACTCCAGGTTCTCCTAGGAGCATCGGATTGTTTTTTGTTTTACGGATAAGTATCTGCATCATACGTGTGATCTCTTCATCACGTCCGATCACAGGGGAGAGTTTCCCCTCTCTTGCTTCGTTTGTAAGATCTATCCCATATTTTGCGAGACTCTCAAGAGTCTCATCAGAGCTTTGTGAATCTATTTTTGCTCCCCCACGAGAGGCTTCGATATTTTTTGCCAGCTCACTCATATCAATATATTTACTGAGTATGCTTGCAAAAGGCTCTGTTTTTAGATTTGCAAGGATGTAAGTATCCACCGCTAAAAAACTATCCCCATTTTTTGTCATCAGTGCAGCAGCACTCTCTAAAGAGCTTGCAAAGTTTTTTGATAATCTAATATTCTCTTTTGAGATACTCGAAGACTTTGGTAGTTTTTCTGAAACAGAACGTACATCCAACTCAATAGCTGTTTTGTCCACCCCCATTTTATTAAACATCTGATTGAGCACAGAGTTTGAGTTTGTTAGGAGTGCCCATAAGAAGTGTACAAGTTCTACCTCTTGATTTTTATTGTGTAGTGCTAGTGATATAGAAGACTCGATCGCTTCAGTCATATTATGTGTTAATTTTTCAAATATATTTTTCATAAATAATCCTTTTGTTTGATATGAGAAAATTATATCTCATTGAGTCTATGACTGTCAAGTTTTTTGCATAAATTTATTAAGCTATGAGCTTTCAGCCAATTTATATTATAATATCATAAAATTTATTAGGATGTGAATATTGAAAATTTCAGAAGCAATACAAAACCGTTCTTCGATCAGAGCTTTTAAGCCAGAAGCTGTTTCCAAAAAGATTCAAGAAAAAATTCTAAGAAGTGCGAATATGACCCCAAGTGGTGCGAATATGCAACCATGGATCGTTTATGCTGTAAGTGATGAAGCGCTTTTAAAGAAAATTGGTGATGCGATCATTGAGAAGATGGATGCAGGCGTTGCGCACGATCAATTTATCCAATACTACCCACTTGAGTGGATCAACCCTTATAAAAAAAGACGTATCGAAACAGGTGTAGGGCTCTATACACTTATGGATGTAGGGAGAAAAGATATACAAAAACGTACAGAGATGTGGAAAGACAACTTCCGTTTCTTTGGTGCGAAAACTGTCTTTTTTGTCTTTACCGATACAACACTCATCGATGGAGCAAGTGGAGCTTTTATCGATTGTGGCGCTTATATGCAGACCATTATGCTCGCAGCCCAAGAGTATGGCGTAGCTAGCTGCCCACAAGGCTCTACAACTGAGTATGGCAGAGTAGTAGCAGATGTTTTAGGCACACCGAACAATCTCGCACTCTTATATAGTGTCGTTTTGGGCTATCCTGATACAGATGCAAAAATCAATACCTATAAGCCAGCGCGCGTAGATATCAGCGAAAACGTTACATTTCTTTAAAAAAACCTTTTGCTCTATAGCGCTCAAGCATACTCTCATTGCCACTCACTCCCCCGCTGTGGATGTAGAGAATCTTTTGGCTCGTTTGTTCTAAAAGAGCCTTCCACATCCCAGGTGCATAAAGAAGATCAAACTCTATCCCTGCTTGAAAAAGCTCTTGGTATATCTCAAAAAATTCTCTATAGGGCTTTGCAAAATGGTACTTCTTTTCATTTTCTAAGATCACAAGGTTCTTGGGGATTGGTGCAAGTGCGAGCATCTGCTCTTGAAGATAGCTAGCATCTCCTATACAAGGCGTTGTATATATTGTGTACTCTGGCAAGGCATGAGCAAGATACAAGGCAGTGGTGCCTGTACCTGAGGGTGTAGCGATCGCATCAGTGCTCAAAGCACTCTGGCGAATCTCTTTGGCTAGTACCTCCACTCCTTCTTTCGCACTTATACTTGCTCCCCCCTGATCCAAGACAAAAACTTTTTCATCAAAATGCAAACGCAAAGATGCTACAAAGTCTCGATACTCTTCTTGTGGTAGTTCCTTATGGTACATCCCAAGCTCTAAAGAGTTTGCAAAATTCCCATTTTTATTTTGTTTTTGTACTTGACTCAGCTCTTTTGTATAGTACAAAAATTTCCACCCTTTTTGTTTGCATAAAGCAGCAATAGCAAGCATTGCATTTGACTGCGTGCCTCCATAAGAGATAAGAGTGTGGTACTTTTCTGGTGGTGTTTGAAGGAGTGTGTAGAGTTTGCGGTATTTGTTTCCAGCTAAATAGGGATCAATGAGATCATCCCTTTTAACAAAGAACTCTCGCCCTCTCAAAACAATAGAAGAGATAGGAGAGTCTTTCATATAGGTGTGTTTTATTTAATAGAAGCTTTTTTCTCGAGTTCTTGCATCTTGTCATTCATTACAGTTTTAAATTTTTCCATCTTGAGTCTTTGCTCAATATAAGATTTCACTTCTGTAAATGATCTTGTCGTCGTTGGTTTTTTATCTTCAAGATAGATCACATGGTACCCAAACTGCGTCTTCACAGGTTTTTTCGTAATCGTTCCAACTTTCATAGTAAAAACTTTATCATTAAACTCGGGAACCATTTGCCCCTGAGCAAAATATCCAAGATCTCCACCTTTTGGTCCACTCGGTCCAGTTGATTTTGTTTTTGCAAGTTCGATAAATTTTGATTGTAAAGCATCTGCGCTGAGAGATTTGAGATCATTGACAATCCCCATCGCTTCTGTTTCTGTTTTGACAAGAATATGGCGTGCACGCACACTCTCTTTTTCATTGAACTCTTCTTTATTTTTATCATAATATTCTTTGAGCTCTTTATCAGCTACATTGACTTTATCTAGCTCTCTTTTTTGCCATACTTGTACAGCGAGCTCTTTTTTGATATTTTCTTGTACTTTTTCAAATTCATTTTTAAACTCTTTTGAATCGAGTACTTTTGTTTTTACCGCGTCTTGATACACAAGCTCTTTGGCAATGAGTTGTTGTAAAACTTGTTTTCTAAACTCTGCTTGTTTTTCAGCAGGAACCTCGTTGAATCTCCCCTGCGTCGCATTCATAAGCGCGCTATCAACCTCTTCTTGTGTGATTTGTGTACCGTTTACCGTTACCAATGTTTGCGCGCTTGCGAGTGTACATGTCAATAATAGTGTCGATACCAGTGTTTTTGTCATTCTCTTCATTTTTATCCCTATGATATTTTTGTTTTATAAGATTTTATTAACTTTTAATTAATAGTTAATAAACACGCCCAGATTATTTTGCACTTGTCGTGCTTGTTAAATATTTATTTAAAATATTTTCTAGCTTTTCTCTTGTGAGAGGCTTGGAGATATAATCATCCAAACCTTCACTAAGCAACATCTCTTTGTCACCCTCCATAGCCATGGCTGTAAGTGCTACGATAGGCATTTTTTTATTTGCTTGCAACGTGTCTTTGATCTCTTGCGTTGCAATAATACCATTTTTTTCTGGCATATCAATATCCATAAAAATAATATCAAAACTATTTTGCTCACAAAGTTTTACCGCTTCATTTCCATTTGTAGCAGTTCTCACCGCTATATCATACTCTTGGAGTAATATTTTGATTAGTCTTTGATTGATAAGGTTATCCTCCACTACCAAAGCTGTTGTTCTCTCTTTGAGATGAAGCTTCTCCTCTTTTTGTATCTCTTCGACGTGGTACATCTTATTGAGATGTTTTGCAAAACTACTTGGCAAGAGTGGCTTTTTGATCACTTCATCCACAATATGTGTGAGTTTTGTCTGCAGCTTCTCTTGGTCATCCAGTAAAATAACGACCGAAGATTTTTTCGAAAATGTTCCAAGCTTGAGCATCCACGAAGAATCTGCTTGATTTGCAACGATATAGAGCGCATCGATCCCATCATATATAGTCTCATCAAGCACGTTTGCTTTGACTACATCCACAGCAAAAGCGCGCAAATAGATCGTTAAGAAATTCGCATCATCTATTTTCTTACTATCTAAGAGCAACACTTTTACTTTTTTCTTTGGCATCATCTTATACGATTGTCCTCGAGATGCTTTAAAGTTAAGCACAAAGTTAAAGTAGCTTCCCACATTCTCTTGACTTTGAATCTTTAGCTTGCCACCAAGAAGCTCTATGAGTCCGTTAGAGAGACTAAGCCCCACACCCAGTCTCTCATCTGCTTGATTTCCTGCCGTAAAAGGTTCTGTAATCAGTGCAATCTGCTCGTTTGCAATCCCTTTGCCGTTATCTTTGACTCCAAAACCTATACTACAGTCTCCATTGAGTTGGCGTTTGAGAAGTTTTACTTCAATAACAACACGTCCACCCCTTTTGGTAAACTTCAATGCATTTTGAATCAAAGAGCTCATGATCTGCTTGATTTTCGTTGCATCAGACTCAAGCTCTTTTGGAAGTTTTGGATCTATAAAAGACTGTACACTGATCCCTTTTTCGATCCCTTGCAAAAAGAACTCATAGCTTAGTTTCTCCATCTCATGAAGCAGCGAGAATTGTGCTGTGTCTACTTTGAGACGTCCACCTTGCATCTGTGCAAGATCTAAGAGGATCTCAATATTTGACATCAAATTCTTCGATGAACGACTGATCATTTGAAGATATTCAGTTTGCTTGGCATCAAGATTTGTTTTGTTTAAAAGCTCCACGAAGCCCAATATTCCATTCATCGGTGTACGAAACTCATGCCCGATATTGGATAAAAATTTTGTTTTGAGCTTCTCAACCTCTTGAGTTTTGAGCTCTGCTTCATAAAGCTTTGAGACATCTTGCAATTCTAAAAGATAAAACTCTTGTGGTGCATGAAAAGTGTGACATTTTGCACTCAGCTGAAGCGTTTGCTCTTGGGATGTATAGATACTCAGCGCATAGCCATCTTGCTTATATTTTTTGATATAATCAAGCCAACTTTTATCATCCTCTGTGAAGACCTCTTCGCTCTCACTTGAAAAAAGTTCGCGTATGCTTTCATATTTCTTTCGAAACTCTTCGATGTTTTTAAAACCAAATGTCTTATAAAAAGCTCCATTTGCACCAACCCAACCATCTTCTTTACTAAAAAGTAAAATCATATTGTCAGTTACATTCAGAGCCTCTTGTAACACATCTTTTGTCAACAAGTTTTTGAGGTCACTCACCCTTTTTACTTCATTGTCACTTTTTTTTAGAAAGGAAAACATACCCATAATATCACACCTTTTTTCAAAATCTATCGCTTTGATTATAACATAGAAAAGGGTAAAATACTGTTTTTAAAAATGAAGAGATAATAGGAAAAGTGAGAGTGTGAAAAAAGCAACAAAAAAAGAGATTCAAGAGATACACCAACTCTTTATCCAGAGATATAGTGATGCGGTCACTGAGTTAGATTATAAAAATGCCTATGAGCTTGTCGTAGCGGTCGCTTTATCTGCGCAATGTACAGACAAAAGGGTCAACCTCATCACCCCTGCTCTTTTTGAGAAATACCCTGACCCAAAAAGCCTAGCGCTAGCCGATATAAAGGATGTAAAATCTCTTATTAACAGTTGTTCATTTTTTAACAATAAGGCGAAAAATATCATCGAGATGGCAAAACGTGTCGTGGATGTGTATGATGGGGTGATCCCGATGGATGAAAAAGAGCTCGTCACTCTCGCAGGTGTAGGACAAAAAACAGCCAATGTGGTGATGATAGAATACACTGGTGCAAATCTTATGGCGGTCGATACACATGTTTTTCGTGTCTCTCATCGCTTAGGACTTAGCGATGATACAACAGCGCTCAAAACAGAAGCGACCTTAGTGAAAAAATTTAAAAACAATCTTCAAGCGCTTCACCAAGGGATGGTTCTTTTTGGACGCTATATTTGTCGTGCGAAAAACCCAAAATGTGAAGAATGTTTTCTCACAAGCTACTGCAAGACCAAAGAAAGCTTCAAAGTTTAGGTATAATTTTAGCATGATTAAAATAGTATTAATGAGTTTTATTTTTCTTTTCTTGAGTGGATGTGTCAACAAACATGGCATCTCTGCAAAGTATTATAGTGACTGTGAAGAGTACTATGATCTCCAAGGATATTACCATAAAGAGTGTGGAGAAGATGATATCCTCACCTACAAAGAGATGCAAGAGGGAGCGGGAAAAGTGGTCGATGCTTTTACTGGAAAAAAAGAGAAACCAAAAGGGAATGTTTGGTAAAACATCCCCTTTACTAGAACTATTTTGTCGCTATGAATGTAGCGAAATTTGCCCAACGAAACACCACTTCACAGTGGGAAAATCCACAAGACTTTGCCATTTTAATGTTTTCCTCTTCGCTATAAGGAACAAGCACATTTTCCAAAGCTTCGCGCTTTTGCATAATCTCATACTCAGAATATCCCTGCTCTTTTTTAAAATCGTAATAGCACTCGATGAGATCTTTATTGAGTTTAGGATGGTGGCTGATCACTTTTTCACTAAAGATAAAAACTCCCTCATCTTTTAGGCTATGTGCGATTTTCTTTACCAACTCTTCACGCACTAAAGGGCGAACAAATTGAAGCGTATAATTGCTTACAAAAAGATCCGCACTCAAATAATCATAAGAGAGAATATCCCCATAAACAACCTCTACATCCGCACCGTACGCTTCACATTTTTTACGTGCTTGTTCGAGCATCGCCTCAGAGTTATCGATCCCTATGAGTTTTGCTTGGCTACTCAGCTTTCTATGGATACTCAAAAGCAGCGTAGCGGTCGAACATCCCAAGTCATACATCACTCCACCCTCTTGAAGCTTTTTTAGGGCGAAAAATTCGGTAATTTTTTGAGATTCTTTGTAAAAAGGGACACTTCTTAGAAGCATATCATCAAAAACAGCTGCGACCTCTTGGTCAAACTCAAACTGCTTTTTGATCGGTTTTGTAAATACTTTATCATTCATCTTATTTCCTGTGGTAGAATTTTAACCAAATTTAAAAAAAATGGATACAAAAATGCAACTTGAAACCTCTACGATTATGATGTTCTTTTTTCTTGCTTTATTAGTGATAAGTATCTGGAAGATCTATGTATTTTTGCCACGAGAAAGATTGGCTGATGATGATACGACACAAGAATCACAAGAGGAGCTAAGCCATATCATGCTTGAAGTGATCTCTGAGAAAAAAGGTTTGCTTAATGAAAAAGAGCTTTTTGAAGCGATCAAAGCCAAAGACTCTTTTGATGCAAAGCACTATTGGAGATTTAATCAAAATCGTTTGAAGCAACTCTTAGTGCGCTATTATCTACAACATCCAGATACACAAAGTATCATGGATATTTATAAAAAGATCGCTTAGTTTCTGCCTATGGCATTGAGATCTTTAAACGCTTGCTCTACGCGAGCGATAAGTGTCTCTTGTCCAGCACGAAGCCATTTTCTAGGATCGTAGTATTTTTTGTTTGGCTTATCTTCACCCTCAGGATTTCCGATTTGCCCTTGGAGATACTCTTTATTTTTTTCATAATAGTCTTTGATCCCCTGCCATGTCGCCCACTGCGTATCTGTATCGATATTCATCTTGATCACGCCATACTCAATCGCCTCAGCGATCTCCTCTGGAGCAGAACCAGAACCACCGTGAAAAACAAAGTTCACAGGTTTTTGCGCCGTTGTGAATTTTTCTTGGATATATTTTTGGGAATTATCTAATATCTTTGGTGTAAGGACTACATTTCCAGGTTTATACACACCATGTACGTTTCCAAAAGATGCAGCGATTGTAAAATGTGAAGAGACCTCGCTTAACTCTTTATATGCATAAGCTACATCCTCAGGTTGTGTGTACAAAAGAGCATTATCGATGTTTGTATTATCTACACCATCCTCTTCTCCACCTGTTACACCAAGCTCGATCTCGATACTCATACCGATCTTACTCATACGCTCCAAGTAAGATTTAGAGATCGCGATATTTTCTTCTAGTGATTCTTCCGAGAGGTCAAGCATATGAGAAGAGAAGAGTGGTTTTCCTTGTGCTTGGTAATGTTTTTCACCTGCATCTAAAAGTGCATCGATCCATGGAAGAAGTTTCTTTGCCGCATGGTCCGTATGTAAGATCACTGGCACACCATAGCTCTCAGCCATCATATGCACATGAAGCGCACCACTCACAGCACCAATGATCGCAGCTTTTTCCCCCTCGTTTGAGAGACCTTTCCCTGCATAGTATGAAGCCCCACCGTTACTAAATTGAATAATAACAGGTGATTTTACTTTTGCAGCAGCTTCCAAAACTCCATTGATAGACTCAACATTGACCACATTGACAGCTGGAATCGCGAATCCAGTCTCTTTTGCATGTTGATACACTTTTTGTACATCTTCGCCAAATAATACACCTGGCTTTACTATATCTAAGATACCTTTACTCATTGAACACTTCCTAAATATTTTTTATAAAGCGATTATATAACACACTACATTTAAAAGAACTTTCTTGAGGGTCTGTAGAATATAAAATCGTTTTTATGCTAAAATAGCCTAGAAATTTACCTATAAAGATTGAGTATGTCCAAAAAAACAAACAACGAATGGATCACAGATATTATACTCATAGATATTATTAATTTTTCCAAGCTTGAGATAGAGCATCAGCTCGAAATTATCAATTATCTCACCAAAAGCTATAAGCTGATGATCGAAAAAATGCTCGTCAATTCTAGCATGTCTCTTGACAAACTCATTTTAGGTTTTGTCTCTACGGGTGATGGTTTTTATTGTATTTTAAACCCAAGACTCAAAGGATATGGGACGATACTTGGACTAAGCTTTAACCATTTTTCAGAACAGATCTCAAGAAAATATCCCTACTTTGAAGGGATTCGAATCGCTGTTCACACAGGAAGAGTATTTGAGTTCACCGATATCTTAGGACACAAAAACTACATAGGTGATGGGCTCAATGATTGCTCTCGCTATTTAGAGTTTAAAAACTATGCGATCTCAACGGTGATGGTCTCAGAAGATGCTTTTAAAAGTTTAGAAAAGTTCTTGAATCTCCACAAAGATTTCAAAACATTACTTGTTCAAAGAGAGTTTAAGCACTCAAACCCTTACCTCTTTTATGACAAGCATGGTGACGAAAAAAGAGGCTCTTTAGTGTGGCTAAGAAACTCTGGGGTTATCAATCCACCAAATATTAATTTTAATTCAATGCTCTAAAGGAAGGTTATGCGATTAACTATTGATGAATACTCAAAACATTTTAAGATGTCTAAAGAGATGATCAACTCAAAACTCAAGATGAGAAAACTCAATTATATTATAGAAAATGGCACGACCTATATTATAGTGACACGAAGCTCTATAGATATGCAAAAACGCCAAGAGATTCATCAAGAGAAAAAAGCATCTTCACAAACAACGCAAAGTGAGATCATGCCAAAACCAAAACCAACCGTCGCGATGATCCTTGCACTCTATCAAAGAGAAAATAGACAGCTCAAAGATAAGATCATGGAACTCGAAGCAAAGGTCGATAAACTGATCAACGACAAAGAGCAGATGCTTCGTGATGAACGTGATAAGATCGAGCAGGTCTATAGTGCAAAAGATGAGCAACTCAAAAATATCTTAGAGCTGATCAACAAAAAGATGATGCTCGAACAACAAGGTCAGGCGATCCTCGATACCGAGGTCTATGCTTCGGATGTAGAGACGCCAAAGAAAACGCCACAGCTCATCGAATTGCGCGAATACCTCAAAACTCTTGATCTCAAGTCGTACCAAAGAAAGATCATCAAGCGCAGATTTACATCCGTACGTGATAGCGATATCAGAATCATGCAACAAAATGGCAAGATATTTTTAGACTTCTCAAAGTATGACTATAGTGATCTTCTTGCCTACTAAGTGCCTATCTCTATGACTGCTCCAAACAACGCAAAGCTTTACAAGACTAGAAATATAAACAAGGCACTGCAATCGTATGCTGATGATAATCTCATCCCACTTTCTGAATGTGACTTCACTATCAAAAATGTCACAAGCTATATCAAAACGATTCACGACAAAGACTTTCGTCTTTTTAACAGTGATGTGGAGCATTATACGCAAGAGGAGGTGATCCTCAATGAGCATGTGCAGTTTCATCAAATCTATACGATCGAAGTTCTCCAAAAACAAAGCTGTGAACTCGCACTTGACTATACTATAGAGATGGGCGCATTTGTCACCGATCCAAAGATCATCATCCATACCAATTCTAAGATCCCTTACAAGAGTCATAGTGCAAAAGAGATCTATTTCTTACTCAAAAAAGAGTTTAATAAGATCAAAGCCAGACACTCAATGCTCATCAATCTCTTTGATACAAAAATGCTCAAAAACCTCAAAGCATTTACCAAATATATCTATGCTGGAAAGTTCACAAAAAAAGTAAGACTTCCCCTTTTTGATGGGATAGAGCCAGAGGTATCACGAGAGGGAAAACTCATTTTGTGGTTTGAACAAAAACGTGATAAGCATAAGATCGTCGAGGTGGAAGCGGGTGAGTTACTCGCTGAGTATAAAAAACCTGTCTATGGACACAACGGTTTTAACGCTTATGGAAAACAGGTCGATGACCTATATGAGACAAATCTTCACGATATCGATGCAAAGATCGATCCTAGTAGTATACTTATAGAAGAAACAGAAAAATCAAAACTTTACAAAAGCAAATCTAAAGGGTATGTGAACTTCAACGGCGAGACCCTAGCAATTGACAATAAAGTAAGAGTCTCAAAGATATCGCGGGTGGAAGAGTCTTTGGCAAAACACCAAGATAATAATATCGAGGTACATATTGCCCAGCACGACACTACAAAAGATAGTATTGGAGAGGGTGTAGAGCTTACATCCGAAACCATTATGGTGCATGGTCATGTAGGGGCCAACTCTACCCTTATGTCAGTTAACCTCAATGTTGAGGGTGCTACACACCAAGACTCTTCACAGTTTGCAAAGTTTGCAAAGATCAATCGCCACAAAGGGATGTTGCGCTGCCACGAAGCAAAGATCAAACTCCTTGAGGGGGGCACAGTTCACGCGACAAACGTAGAGATAGAAGCGTGTCTTAATGGAACGATCTACGCACAAAATGTGACGATCAATCATGTAAAAAGCAACCTTAAAGTCTATGCATCCGAATCAATCTCGATACGTCTTGTGAGTGGAGAGGACAATCTCTTTAAGATCAATTACGACGACATCCCAATACTAAGAAGAAAACTCGAACTCATTGATGAAGAGATAGAGGAGTATAAATACTACCTCGATGAAGCAAAACGTCATAGCAAAGAAAAGATCCCTGCTCTCAAAGAAAAGCTCAACAAAGCAAACGAAGAGAAAGAGAAGATCCAAAGTTCCTCTATGCGTGCTACCATCAGCATAGAAAAACCTTTGCGAGGCTTAAATACGATTGTTTTTACTCTCAATAAAGAAAATGAGCTTATCTATAAAACTGAGGCCAAAGAATACGAACCTTTTCATCTTGTAATCAAAGATGAAAAAGTGATCCTTCACCCAACAAGCAAGTCCCTCCCCCTTCAATAATCTCCAAAACGATCTCTTTTTTTAAAAAATCTCTCTTGTAAAAAAGAGATTTTTTTGCAAACACTATACGGTTTTCCGTGTATAATATATTATTTAATTTATAAAATACTCATTGTAATAGTTTTTATAAACATAATAAACAATATTATAAACAATATTTATGTTATTTTTTATAATAAAATGTATATTTAAGTATTTAAACCGTATACTTTTCGCTATGCAAATAAATGATCTGTTTAATATTCTTCATAACGCTTTAGAGGCGCAAAACAATGGGAAAAAAATATCTCTTAAAGATATGGCATCTCAGTTTGGTATCTCTATGCGCACATACCAAGATTGGAAGCTTGGACGAGCAAAGCCTCAGGCTGCGAGTGTCGTTATGAAAATGTTGGGTCATCTTGATGATGAAGAGATTATTAGAGCAGTCAGAAAAATAAATAAACTTGAGGATAAGTAGATGAGCGCATTAACTAAAGAAGAACGAGATGGTCTAGAAGATGTCTTTTTATCAATTCACTCACACAACAAAAAATTTGAAAAGTTCAAGCAACTATCACAAATAATTATCTATAAAAAATTCGACTTCTCTTTTAAATATCTCCTCAAAGGTAGTAAATATGGGGGTAAAAAAACAAATTTTTCACATTTATTGACACTTTTTACTAAAAAGAAGAAACATTTAAGGAAATAAACTATAAAGTATCCGTAGCTGAATTATTTGCCACATACAAAGGCTTTTGGGGTCTTGTGGGGAATAGTTTCACAAAATTTTAATCCAAGGGTAAATTTATGAATAAAGCTCAATTCGTTGAATTAGTACAAGCTAGCGGTAATTACAAAACTAAAGTTGAAGCTGAAGCAGCTATTAAAGCATTCACAGATGCTGTAACTGAAGCACTTGTAAAAAAAGAAAATGTTTCTTTAGTTGGATTCGGAAGTTTTGAATCATCTTTACAAAAAGGTAAAAGTGGTAAAGTTCCAGGTACTGATAAAACTTATACGACTCAAGATAAAATGGTTCCTAAATTTAAAGCTGGTAAAGGTCTTAAAGACCGCGTAGCAGCTGGCAAATAATTGTTAGTTTGTCGCCTTTTGGCGGCAAATTAAATTTTCCCTCATGAATTTCACATTCTTTCACTCACTTTTCAAAAAAAACAAACAAGACCTTCAGCTTCCAGATTCTCTACTTGTAAAAAAGCTCAAAGAGATATGTGAAGAGAAAAAGCTTCTTTTGTTTGAGAACAAAACGATCTTTCATCACAACAAAGCTTTTTTTGTACCGCTCTTTATCCTCGATCCCAATCGTGGTCTTTATCTGTTTGAATATAAAGAATGGTCTTATGATGACTTAAAAAATGCAACCATCACAAAGGCAAAGAACCAAGAGGTCTCAGACAAATCACTCTCTTTTGAAAATACCCATGAGTTTATCAAGAAAAAGTTCAATGAACTTACACATACAGATGGCGTAGAGATCTTCAATTTTCTTTTAATGGAAAATTTAAATGCTGATGAATATGAGCACTTAGATATTTCATTCAAAGAGCTCTTACCTCGTGAGCGCGTTATGTTCAATGATAGTTCAAAAGACTCGATATTTCAAAAGCTACGGGGTGTAAAACAAGCAACTTCTACACTCCCAAAAGTAGCTGATATTATCGGAAATCTTTTGATTCAGTATATCATCTGTCATGATGATGGATCGTTGAGCTTATGCACAAAAGAACAAAGGGACTTTATCGATGCAAAGCTTACATCCCATCATACGCTTTTTTCTCAAACAAGTGGTGGAAAAACAAGCGTATTGCTTCTCAAGGCTATTTTTGAAAAACTTAAAAATCCAGAGCTGACAATTACCATCATCGAGCCAACAACTCTTGCTTGTGATATTTTAAAGCAAAAGCTCATCAACACCATAGAGCATGCTATTGTCGAAGTAGATATCACCTCTATACAGATCATCACACCACTTGAACTTATCAACAAACATCTCGCAAAGCTAAAAAAACCTTTTGTAGAAGATACGCTTTATATCCAAGATAAATTGATGAAAAGTCACTTTCATATCTCTGATTTGATCTTGTGTGATGACTCAGAACTTCTTGGGGAAAACTTCATCGCTTATTTGCACCATATTCAAGAAAAATCAGCCCTTTTACTTGTTACAAACCAACAAAACGATGATACTGACTTTGTGTTCTCTGAGATATATCATAGTTTGCACACACAAGTTTTCTTTGAACAAGGCAATGAGCTTGCTAAAACCCTTCACCTCATAGCAAAGCTTCTCAAGCAACACGATGCCAAAGATATCCTTGTTGTTTCCAATAACTTAAGTAAAGAGAAATTAAATGACGACCTCGAATTTTTTATCAGGGATAAAGCTATATTATTAGATAGTTCTAAAAATTTAATCGATCAAAAACTCGACTCTCTTGTTTTATCTACCTACGAGCAGATAAGTGGTTTGCATGCAAAATATGTGATCTTACTCGATATCTGTCAAACAGAAAAGATGCGTCTAGATTATGCAAAATATATAGCAACAGATTCACTCTATCTCGTTTATGAACAAGAGTGTGAAGTGATAAAGGAATTTCAAAGTGAGTACAAAAATCAGCAAAACACCACAAGAGTGGAAAGCACAACTTAGCCCCCTCGCCTATCAAGTGTGTCGTGAACACGGCACAGAAGCCCCTTTTTCTGGAGAGTTTTATCACCACAGTGAAGATGGAATCTATCGCTGTGTATGTTGTGATGCGCCCCTTTTTGAATCTTTTACGAAGTTTGATTCAGGAACAGGTTGGCCAAGCTACTATGAAGCGATCGAAGATGCCATCACTGAGATCAAAGATATGAGCCATGGGATGATTCGCACTGAAGTGCGTTGCAGCTCTTGTGATGCACATTTAGGGCATGTTTTTCCAGATGGCCCAGAGCCAACAGGTCTTCGTTATTGCATCAACTCTGTTTGTTTAACTTTTGAAGAAGAGGAGGCATAATGAAAAGAATATTTCTCTTATTTGCTCTTTGTCTGACACTGCAGCTAAATGCGCAAAGTACTCAGCAAACTGTCGTACTTGAGACAACACAGGGCAATATAGAACTTCACCTTTTTGCTGATGTGGCTCCCCTTGCAGTGGAAAACTTTACAACGCATATCAAAAATGGCTACTACGATGGGATCGCTTTTCACCGCATTATCAAAGGGTTTATGATCCAAGGTGGCGATCCAACCGAGAGTGGAATGGGTGGCGAGAGTATTTGGGGGAAGAAATTCAAAGATGAATTTGCTGGAAAAGTTTTTGACAAAGCAGGTATCCTCGCTATGGCAAATGCAGGACCCCATACAAATGGAAGTCAGTTTTTTATCACTACAAATGCAACACCTTGGCTCAATGGCTATCACACCATCTTTGGTGAAATAAGCAAAGAGTCCATGACAACACTCAAAAAACTTGAATCTGTACCAACTCTAGGACGCAGTGGCGCAGATAGACCCCAAGAGCGCCAAGAGATCATTAAAGCCTATATCAAAGGACAAAAATAGATGGCAATAGATTATTACAACGCAGGGATGAATGCCTATGAAGCAGGCAAACATACAGAGGCTTTTGAATATCTCATTCAAAATGATGCAGAACCAAAATGTGCTTTTGCTTTGGGTGTGATGTATTATAATGGCGAGGGTGTAGCGCGTGATTTTAAAAAATCCACTCATTATTACTCTATTGCTGCAGAAGCTGGCATCACGCCAGCTCAAGTAAGTGCGGGCTTTGCCTATGCAAATGCTATGGGTGTCCCTCAAGATTTTGAAAAAGCTGCGTACTTTTTGAAGCCAGCGAGCCATGCGGGAGAAGCAAGTGCAAAAATAACTCTTGCAGAGATCTATGCGATGGGTGAAGCAGGTGGTAGTCGCGCTGAGGCAGCCAAGCTCATACGTGAAGTACTCAGCTATTCAAACTCCGAAGAAGCGATCGATATCTACACAAAATACGAACTCCATAAAGTCTAAACTATAACCCACAACTAAACTTCTTCAAGGTATAATTACACAAATTTTTCCAAAGAGGTTGTTATGGAGATCCGTACAATAAAAAAATTAGAAAAAGAGGCACTCAAAAAAAGTGGCGCAGACTTAACTCGCTTAGGTTTTGCTCTGTTTTTTATGATTGCTGTTCTAACCTACAGTTTTCTCAGCAATGGCGGAATTCCAAACAATATGTTCCTAGCGATCGCTGCACTTATCGGTGCATATATGGCGATCAATATCGGAGCAAACGATGTTGCTAACAATGTCGGACCTGCCGTAGGCTCGCGCGCACTCACCATGACAACAGCGATCATTATCGCCGCTGTTTTTGAGGCATCAGGAGCTATTATTGCGGGGGGTGAAGTTGTCAAGACGATCAAAGGTGGGATCATTGATATCTCTACCTTTCATGGCAATGCAGACCCATTTATCTGGGCAATGATGGCGGCACTTTTAGCTGCTGCTATTTGGCTCAATTTTGCAACAATGATGCGTGCACCAGTTTCGACGACACACTCTATTGTGGGTGCAGTGATGGGAGCAGGGATCGCTGCTGCAGGATTTAGTATCGTTTCTTGGGGAACTATGGGACAGATCGCTGCATCATGGATCATCTCCCCTGTCTTAGGTGGTGTGATCGCGGCTTCATTTTTATTTGCGATCAAAAAATCTATTGTCTTTCAAGAGGACAAAGTCACTTCAGCAAAAAAATGGGTTCCTGTTTTTGTCTCTATCATGGCATGGGCTTTTGTAACCTATATCATTCTCAAAGGTCTTAAAAAGATCTGGTCAAGTATTATTGAGACAGTCAATCTTCTTCCATTTATCTCTTTTGAAGTGGTAAGTAAACCCTCATTTTTTGCAGCAGCATCTTTGGGGCTCATCGTTGGAATTATCACCTACTTTATCGTCAAAAAAAGATTACGTTCACGCTCAAGAGGCTTAGAAAATAGTAAGAAATCTGTCAATACCCTCTTTACCATCCCACTTATTTTTGCAGCTGCACTTTTAAGTTTTGCACATGGGGCAAATGATGTTGCAAATGCTATTGGACCACTCGCAGCGATCAATGATGCGATCCTCAATGGTGGTATCTCCTCTAACGCTGCTATCCCTTTATGGGTAATGGCTGTGGGAGCTCTTGGAATTGCGCTTGGTCTTGCTTTGTATGGTCCTAAACTTATCAAAACGGTAGGAAGCGAGATCACTGAGCTCGACCAGATCCGAGCATTCTCTATCGCTATGGCTGCTTCTATCACTGTTATTGTCGCTTCTCAGCTTGGACTTCCTGTAAGCTCTACACATATCGCTATTGGTGGGGTTTTTGGTGTTGGTTTTTTACGTGAGTGGCTTGAAAAGACAGACAAGAGCACTACGATAGAGAATAAGATCAACCTCATCAAAGATGAGAAGAGAACACTCCATGCCTATGAAGCAGAGCTCTCAAATCTTGAAGCAAAAGAAGCAAAATCAAAAGAGGACTATGAGAGAATCGTAGATCTTTATAAATTGATCGCGGATGAAGAGAAGCTGATCAAATCAAGCAAAAAGACGATCAAACAAGCTAAAAAAGTTGAGTTTGTCAAAAGAGATGCGATCAAAAAGATCGTGGCTGCATGGCTTATCACAGTACCTGCTGCTGCAACGCTTGCTGCGATACTCTTTTATATGATCAAAGGGATCATGCTATAGGCTATGTATAGCCTGATAGACCTTGATCGCTTGATGATGCTCGGCTACATCATGGGCTCGAATGATCGAGGCTCCATTGCGCAAAGACTCAAGGTGGATCGCTAGCGTTCCCCCTAGTCTCTCCTCTATTTTTGCAGGGCTGATCGCATCGATCATAGACTTTCTAGATGCCCCAACCAAAAGAGGCTTATCATAGACTAAAAAGTGCTCTAGGTGGCACAAAAGCATCAAGTTATGCTCGAGTGTTTTTCCAAAACCTATCCCCACATCCAAGATAATATCTTTGACACCAAACGACTCAGCTTTTTGAATTCTTTGTTCAAAAAATATCCCCACCTCAGTGAGAATATTTTCATAATGGGGTGATTCTTGCATCGTCTGAGGTGTTCCTTGCATATGCATGATCACCGCTTTTGCATTGTACTGCGCACACAAACGACACACAGCATCGTTTGCAAGTCCCGTAATATCATTGACAATACTAAAACCGCTCTCAAGTGCATAAGAGATCACAGAGGGTTCATAGCTATCAAGACTAAACTTGACCTTTTCATAAAGCTTATGCTCTTTAATAATATCGCAGACATCTTGAACGCGAGCAAGTTCCTCTTTTGGGCTCACTGCCACAGAATTAGGGCGCGATGAGACACCGCCTATATCTATGATATCTGCGCCATCTTCAATCATCTTCTCTATCTTCTCACGCGCATTTTTTGCCTCAAAGCGACTCTTGGAAAAAAAACTATCATCGTTGGCATTGAGCACACCCATAAGCTCTACATCCCGAGGTGTTTGCACGCTAGCATAGTGCTTGAATCTTTTTGCAAGCTCTTTGAGACCAAAAGGTTGTGCAAGCTCTTTGCGTGCAAGGGTTTGGAGCTGTTTTTGTGTTGCGATCAAAAGACAATCTACATACTTCTCTTTAGCGATCACCGTACCACGCGGTACAGCCAGATCAGCACCGATAGAGAGTGCATCTTGTTTAAGAATATTTGCAGCGCCTACGTGCATTTTGCGTACCAAAAGAAGATGGGATGTAGCCTTAGAAGCAAGAATATCGATCCCTCCTCCATCTACGCCGAGCTTTGCGAGATATCTTTTTAGATCAATCGTATTAGATAGTTTTTCTACCTGCATCTTATCTCTCCTGTACAAAACTCATCAAAAGCATCGCTAAGACACTTTGCGCTCGTGCATTGAGCTCTAAGAGTCGATACGCTTTATCAAAGTTTTCAAGTTGCAACTCATTTAAGATCAGTTTATCGACCACTGTCGCTCTATAGTAAAGTGCTTCAACAAGCGTTTTGGCTTCGACACGCTTAATGCGTGCATGCTCTTTTAAAAATGCAAACACCTGTGCGTAGTCTATGCGAGCGAGATTGATATCGAGTTGATTGACATTATGAGAAGTCTCCCCTTTACGCATTGGAAGGCGTGAGCGCACTGTTGGAAGTAAGCCAGATTTACTAGGGGCGATGAGGATAAACTCTATATTTCGTGGAGGTTCTTCAAGTACTTTGAGCAAAGCATTTTGCGAGACAGAGTTAAATTCAAAAGCACCGAGGATAAGATACTTTACATCCGCTTCACTGATATACGCCTCAGCGATCACCGCTTTGGCATCTTCTATCAAAAACTTCTCTCGAATAAACCCCACCACGCGATGAGGGCGAAGCTCCTCTTTGAGTCTTTCATATTCTGCATCTACATCCGAAGCTATAAGGATATAACCTTGTACATTCTCAAGATGCGACATCTACCTCTCCAAACATCGCGGCATTGAGCGAGGCATTAAAAAGACGAAAAAGCTGTAAAAGCTTGATATCTAAAAGTGGATCGTAAGATTTAAGGGTAAAAGAGTTGTGGTAATCTTCATCAAAGATCCAAAAGTAGCTGTTGTCTCTTCTTTTTGCAACATCCGCTCTTTTATCATCCCCTTTTCCAATATACCAAAAAAAGCAATCTTCTTTATATGAGATAGAGATCATATCATCAACGATATCGATCATCTCCCCTCCACTCACGTTATTGTAGTGATAATAGATACTATCGATACTTACAATAGGCAAGAGAGGGCGCTCTTGTGCTGAAGTGTTGAGTGAGCTTAGGATGTAGGTCTCAAGCCACTTGCGCTTTGCATCAGTTACAAGGATGATCGTTTTGCCAGCGAGAATCTGCTCAAGTGCTTGTGCGGTTGTGGTAGTCCAGTCAAAGCGTTGCTCTTCGAGCCAGCTTAAACTCCCCTCCTCAGAACGTATCGCGTCCAAGCTCCATTGGGCAAAATCAGAAGACATCAAGAGAGATTACTTATCGAGGTTGTAGATACTATGAAGACTTCTCACAGCGAGTTCTGCATACTTTTCATCGATCACCATAGAGATCTTGATCTCAGATGTTGAGATCATATTGATATTGATATTCTCACTCGCCATAGCACTAAAAGCTTTTGCAGCCACACCTGTGTGCGACTTCATCCCCACACCAACAACAGAGACCTTACAGATATCTTCGTTGTAAGAATCATCTTTGATATCCCCTGTTTGGATAAACGCGTCCACGACAGCTTTTGCATCGTGAAGATCCCCTTTTGGCACAGTAAAGTCGATGTTTGTTGTCTCATCGTGCCCTTTGTTTTGGATGATCATATCCACATTCACTTCACTTTGAGCCAATTTATTAAAGATCTCAGAAGCGATTCCAGGTCTATCTTTGACACCCATCAAAGAGATACGAGCTTGATTTTTATCTAGAGCGATTCCGCTTACTAATGGTTGTTCCATGATGTTTTCTTCCTTGGTAATTAATGTTCCCTCTTCTTCAGAGAAGCTTGTTCGTGTAACAAGATTGACGTTGAGTTTTTTTGCAAGTTCTACAGATCTATTTTGAAGTACTTTTGCTCCCAAACTTGCGAGTTCGAGCATCTCATCATAAGAGATATTCTCAAGCTTTTTCGCTTTTGGCTCGATACGTGGATCGGTTGTAAAGATACCACTTACATCCGTATATATCTCACACAGATCCGCTTCGAGTGCTCCAGCGATCGCCACTGCAGAGAGGTCACTTCCCCCGCGTCCGAGCGTTGTAACATTTCCATCAAGAGATACCCCTTGAAAACCTGCGACAACGATGATCTTGCCCTCTTTGAGTGCAGCGCGCATCGTTGTTGGATCTATCTCTTCGATTCTCGCTTTTGTATGCAAGCTATCTGTGACAATCCCCGCTTTGCGCCCCGTCATAGAAACAGAGTCATGCCCCATCTCATTGAGTGCGATAGCAAGCAAAGAAGCTGTGACGCGCTCTCCTGAACTTAAAAGCATATCCATCTCAGCTCTTGAAGGAGTCTTTGAAAAATGCTCTGCATAAGAGATAAGCTTGTTTGTCTCTCCGCTCATAGCTGAGACAACTACAACAACATCATGCCCTTGCTTTTTTGTTTTACTCACACGGTTGGCTACATTTTGGATACGCTCCAAATCACCAACACTCGTACCACCAAACTTTTGTACTATTAACATATTCTTTTCACCTTATAAATAGCCCTCTTCTTTAAAGTAAGAGATCACTCTCTCATACACAGGTTTTTTAAAATGTGCACTCATCTGCAATGCTTCATCTACACTCACAAACTTATAATCACTAAATTCAGGATGATGCGTATCTAAATTGATCTGTGCATTTTTCTCTAATTTTAGCAAAAAATATCTTTGTGTCTGCCCTTTGTAGGGGGTCATTTTCTTTGCTATTTTTGGAGGAAAATCATACGATATCCACTCTGGGTACTCACCGACGATACTCGCCGCACCTGTACCTATCTCCTCTTCTAGCTCCCGAAAAAGTGCCTCTTTGACCTCTTCTCCCTCATCAATACCACCCTGTGGAAATTGCCAAATATCTAGCAAATCATTTCTTTGCGCGATAAAAAGCTCTTTTTGTTCAGGATATTTATGAGAGACAATGATCATAGCTACATTAGGACGGTATAAATCTTTTTTAGCCATAGAATCACCTAATATTTTATGTCGAAATTGTACTCAAAATGGTATTAAAATAATCTAATTTTCAAAGAAGATCGCAAAATGTCGCGTACAATTTTTACATAGAGTCTCTGTAACATTTTTATCACAAAGCTAAAGTTATAATTAATCTTTATATGGCTAGCATATCAGTTAAAATAAAATCACAATTGGAAGACATAATGCAAGAGTATATATTAAAGGGTGACGACTTTTTAGTATCCCAAACAGATGCTAAAGGGATTATAAAGTTCGCAAATGATGACTTTTGTAAAATAGCTGGGTATACACTCGAAGAGCTTGTGGGCAAGCCTCACAATGTTGTTCGTCACCCAGATATGCCAAAAGCGGCATTTAAAGATCTATGGGAAACGGTCAAAAGGGGTGAAATCTGGACAGGATATGTCAAGAATAAAACCAAAGATGGTGGCTATTACTGGGTTTTTGCAACTGTTTATCCGATGAAAGATCCACACACAAATGAAACGACATATATGTCGTGCAGAAGAAAAGCAACTGAGCAAGAGATCCAAGAAGCTCAGAACCTTTATAAAACTTTAAGATAGGACACGTTCAATGAACAGTATGCAAAAAAACATAGCTATAGTTTTTGTCTTTGGGATCTTGATCGCTTCTTTATTACTAAGCGATTCTATGATCGTACATCTTGTCCTTGCAGCTGTTGCTTTTATAGCAATGCTTGCTCTAAGTTCTATGGGAGCCTCAAAGACAACAGATCTCCTTGATAAAAAAAGGGATCAACTTCTAGAGATGATTGAGTACAAAAGAAATAAAATTTCACTCAATGAAAAATCAACAGACAAAGCAGAAATAGGGCTTAACAAGATAATCAAAACCTATCAAAAAGGGACACTCGCAGATACAAAAGTAGCAGGAGAGATGGTTCTTTTAGCTGATAAGGTTGCAAAAGGGCATTACTCATGCCGCATCGGTTCTGATTCGAAAACACCTTATGTTCACGTTCTTCGTAACAGTATGAATAATATGCTTGATTTTTCTGAGAAAAATATTGACAATGCGATCACAACTCTCAAAAACTTTGCCAATGGAAATTTTGATGCAAGAAGTAAGATCAATGTTGAAGCAAAGATGGCTGAGCTTTTAGAAAACATCAACCTTCTTGGTAAATCACTCCAAGATATGCAACAAGAAAATGAAGATACAAAATCTCAGATCTTGGAATCGTCTCAAAAGCTCAACAGCACGATCAATGAGGTTACTAATACAACAATATTAGAGCTCAAGAACATGATCACAAAAGCTGTACAGAGAATCCAAGATGTCTCTCACAAAGAAAACGATATGGTCGATCAGCTTCAGACACTTGTTGCAAATGCAAATGAGACCAAAGAGATCCTTGCTACTATCGGAGATATCGCAGATCAAACCAACCTTCTTGCACTCAACGCAGCTATCGAAGCAGCGCGCGCAGGAGAGCATGGGCGCGGTTTTGCCGTGGTCGCAGATGAAGTAAGAAAACTCGCAGAGCGTACACAAAAATCTCTTGCTGAGACCGCTGCAACGACCAATGTACTAATTCAGTCTATCTCAGATAGCTCTGACTCGCTCAACAAAAATGCCCAAGAGGTCAATAATATTTCTGATGAAGTTGGAAATATTAGCACTAAAATGGATGAGATTATCGACACTCTCAAAGATCTCAACTCCAAGTAAAAAGCTTCGCGCTTTTTACGCCCCTCCCCCTTTTTCTTTCGCTATAATTGCATATGCTTTTATATATACATATCCCCTTTTGTGATTCCAAATGCCACTACTGCGCCTTTAACTCTTATGTTGATAAGTTTGAGCTCAAAGAGCAATATATGGACGCGCTTTTTGTACAGCTTGAGTTTGAACTCAAAAGATTTCAAGCCACAGCAAACTCTATAGAATCTGTCTTCATAGGTGGTGGCACACCCTCTACAGTAGCGCCCGCACTCTATAAAAAGATCTTTGAACACATCACCCCTTACTTGCAAGAGGGATGTGAGATCACAAGTGAAGCCAACCCAAACAGTGCAACAAAAGAGTGGTTGCTTGGGATGTATGAGCTTGGTATTAATCGCATTAGCTTTGGGGTACAATCTTTTGATACTAAAAAGCTCAAAGTTCTCAACCGTGCGCACTCAAGCGATGATGCACGCCGTGCGATCGAAGATGCTTGGGATGTAGGCTTCAAAAATCTCTCTCTCGATCTTATCTACGCGACCTACGGGGATACAAAAGAGCTACTTCAAAGTGATCTTGTACAAGCTTTTGCTCTGCCTATCAATCACATCAGCGCCTATGCTCTCACCATCGAAGAGGGAACCCCTTTTGAGAGAAAGCCCACTATGTCCAAAGAGCGACTCAGCACGACTCAATGGCTCTTTGAGACGATAGATTCCCAAGGGTTTGAGCAGTATGAGATCAGTAATTTTGGAAGCTACCAAAGCAAGCACAACCTTGGATACTGGCAATACAAAGACTATATTGGTCTAGGAAGTGGCGCTGTGGGCAAACTTGACAAACAAAGACTCTATCCAAGCAAAGATATTGAGCGCTACATCCAAGCACCTTGTATCTCTGAGAGTGAAGAGCTCACCCCAGAAGATATCAAAATAGAGAAGATCTTTTTAGGGTTTCGATCGTGCGTCGGGGTCGATGCCTCGCTTCTTACATCCCAAGAGCAAAACAAAGCCCAGCTTTTGGTGCAAGAAAAAAAGCTTACAAGCCAAGATGGCATCTATTACAATCCCGACTACCTTTTAGCCGACGAGATTACACTCTTTTTATCGTCTTGAAGATTTTTTAATCATTCTTTCGTTAAAATCACACACTTCATTTTATACAAGGTTTACTATGTTTGGTTTAGGCTTCACAGAGATTTTAATTATAGCAGTTATCGCCATTTTATTTTTAGGCCCCGACAAGCTTCCAAGCGCTATGGTCGAGGTAGCAAAGTTTTTTAGAAGTGCCAAAAAAACAATAGGATCGGTCAAAGATTCTATAGAGCAAGAGATGAATGTTGCAGATATTAAAGAGGAAGCGCTCGCATATAAAAAAGAGCTTCTCAAAGCAAGCGAAGATCTCAATAAGGCAACAAGCTACACAGATGTTGGCTCAGAACTCACAAAGATCAAAGATGATGTGATGACTGGCACACCTAAAAAAGAGACTCCAAAAGTTCCAAGCGAACCTGAAAAAATAACATTTGAGAAAAAATCACCAGCTAAAGAAGAGAACAAAGATGTTTGATGAATTACGACCCCATTTAATTGAACTTAGAAAAAGACTAGGGATCTCAGTAGCGAGCCTTATCGTTATGTTTTTTGTGATGTTTTATTTCCATGAACCGATTCTTAACTGGATCGTAGAGCCGCTCAATGTCGCACTTATTGAAGTGGGGAAAAAATCACTTCACGCTGCGGATGGAATGGTCACGACCAACCAAGTGGGGGGAGCTTTCTTTGTGGCACTCAAGGTCGCTTTTTTTGCAGCTATTTTAGCATCACTACCGATCATACTTGCACAACTGTGGATGTTTATCGCTCCAGGTTTGTATGCAAATGAGAAAAAGATGATCATCCCATTTATCGTAGGTGGAACAGGGATGTTCTTTGTTGGGGTACTTTTTGCTTACTACGTCGTCACCCCTTTTGGTTTTGACTTTCTCATCACCTTTGGTTCTTTTAAATTTACCCCGCTTATCAATATCGAAGACTACGTAGGCTTTTTTACAAAGATCATGTTTGGATTTGGGCTTGCTTTTGAGCTTCCTATCTTTGCGTACTTTCTTGCTCTTTTAGGGATGGTTGATGATAGACAGATGCGTGACTTTTTCAAATACGCTATCGTTATTATCTTTATCGTTGCAGCCCTTTTAACACCTCCAGATGTTCTTACACAGCTTCTTATGGCTGGACCACTTGTGATCCTTTATGGGATCTCTATTTTGATCGTGCGTCTTGTCAACCCTGCACCACCTCTTGAAGAGGAAGATGAAGAGGACGAAGAAGATGAAGTGGCAACAAGTGTAGAGAAAAAAAGTGAGCAATAAAGAGCTTCTCACTGCGAGCTATAACTTTGATCTCCCTTCAGAGCTTATAGCGAGCCACCCCGCTTCTCCAAGAGATAGCGCAAAACTCCTCGTCTATAACAGACAAAACGACACCATCACCCACACCACTTTTAAAGATTTTGAAAAATATATTCCAAAAGAGTGTGCACTTATCTTTAACGACACAAAAGTGATCAAAGCAAGACTCTTTGGGCACAAGCCAAGTGGAGGCAAGATCGAACTTCTTCTTAATCGCCCACTGGGTAGCTATGATCTCAATGTTTACATTCGTGGAAAGGTCAAAGAAGCAACGCTTTTACATTTTGATAATGAGCTCACAGCCAAAGTGATCGCACTGCATGAGGATGGAAGTCGCACCGTAAACTTTTATCAAAACAACAAAAAACTTCGCTTTGAAGAACTTCTGCCTATCATCGATATCATTGGTCACGTGCCACTTCCCCCTTACATCCAAAGAGAAGATAATGCAGAGGATGTAGGAGAGTACCAAAGTGTCTTTGCCAAAAACGAAGGAGCTGTTGCTGCACCTACAGCATCCCTACACTTCACACCAGCCCAACACAAAAGAGTATGTGAAAACCACGAACACGCTTATGTGACCCTGCATGTAGGAAGTGGTACTTTTAAACCTGTAGAGGTAAATAAGATCACAGACCATCCGATGCACTCAGAGTACTATGAGGTCTCAAAAGAGGCGAAAAAACTCCTTGATTCTGACAAGGATATCCTCTGCGTAGGGACAACCGCTACAAGAACCGTAGAGTACTATGCGCGCAACTCTGATAAACTCAGTGGAGAAGCAAATCTTTTTCTACATCCCAACAACAAACCGATCCGTGCAACGCATCTGCTCACAAACTTTCACCTTCCAAAATCGACCCTACTGATGCTTGTGGCTTCTTTTGTAGGACTTGAAAAAGCGCTCGAACTCTATCATGAGGCGATCAAGAAAAACTATCGTTTCTACTCTTATGGCGATGCGATGCTAATTCTCTAAATAGACCTTTCCGTTTTTGATACTGATCTCTCCCGCGAGTTCCGCTTCAAAAACTCTTGTAGGAAATGCTTGAAGAAGCTCCTCATAAGAAGGTATCTTTTTACAAAATTCAAAAAATGGGTCTTCTTTTTTTTCAGATACTTTAGGAGAAAAAAGTGAGTTTTTTGCGTATTTTTGTAACAACTCTTGAACAAAAAGATCAATATCAAAAATAGCTTTTGCCCCACCCTCTAACAACAAACGATTTGTCGCAGAGCTCTCCCCTAACCTCTGAGGAAATACATAGATCTCTTTTTGCATCTTTTGTGCAAACTCAATACTACGCATACTTCCACTCTCTAACTCAGCTTCCCCTACGATCAAAACCTCACCCAAGGCAACCACAAGCTCATTACGAAGCACAAAACTCCAAGGAGTCGCACGAAACCCCTCTTCAAACTGGCTCAATACCAAGCCCTCTTTTGCGATATCGAGCAAAAGATTTTTATTCACTGCAGGGTATTGAATATCGATGCCACAAGGAAGCACAGCAATAGTACAAGAGCTTTTAGCCCCCATATGCGCTACAGCATCGATCCCCATCGCTCCTCCACTCACCACCACAACACCCGCACGCCCAAGGGCCGATGCGAGTTGCTGGGTCATACTGCGAGAATATTTTGTTGGTTTTCTACTCCCCACAATAGAGACTTTTAGACTCTCAAATAAAGCAAGATCACCCCTATAATCAAGTGAAGAGGGTCTTTTTTTCATCTCTTTGAGTTCTGGGATACGATCAGCTGCGATATTCATACTATTAGTAGAGTCTATTTACATAAACCAACTCTACCTCGTCAAAAAGATTTTTTGATTCATTGAGAGCCATGATAGTGTTGGCGTGTGGATGCCCGATCGCTATAGCACTCCCGTGAGCTTTTGCTAACTTGATCGCTTTTTTGATCTGTTTTTTCACGTAGCTCTTCTCCATCTCATGGTCCAAAAAGATATCACGTGCCGTGTAACGCAAACCGTAATTCTTCATCACTTTTGGAGCTTTTGTTTGCGCTGTTGTACGGCTATCGATAAAGTTGATATTTTGGGATTTAAGAGCAAAGACGAGTCTATTCATCGCAACCTCATTGGATGTAAACTTACTTCCCGTGTGGTTATTGATAAACTCCACTTTTGGGAACATTTGCTTGATATTGCTAATAGTAAGCGATATCTTTTTTTGAGAATCATCTACACGAAGCGTGTTTGGCTCTTCGGCACTAAAACTTTGCGCTTCCATAGGCAGATGCACCATATAGACATCCTCTTTGGCTGCAAGCTTTGCAGAGTTTGGACGCTGAGGCGATGGGGGGAGAAAAGACATGGTAATAGGCAGATTAAGACTCTTGATGGCATTGACATGGGACTGCACAGAAATATCATCGATAATGATCGCAAGCTTTGGCTTTTGAACACTGCTCTTGATCTCTCGCTTTAATCTTTTGGGTGGAACGACCACAGGAGCATCATCATACTCATGAGACGCGCTTGAGTAGTTGTCTGTCTCTTTTTTCAAGACCTCTTTGAGTCGAGAGATCTCATCGTTTTTCTTGGTCTCTTTGGCACTTAGCTCCTCGAGCTTTTTAAGCACTGTAAGTCTTTTTTCCTGTTCTAGCTGTGTCTGTTTTGCAAGCTCTGTTTTAGCATCTTCATATCCAAAATAATACCCAGCGACCAAAGCGCTCAAACCCATCGCTACAAAAGCTAAAAACCACGCAATATATGTTAAAATTTTTGAACTATTTTTTGTAGTACTCTTCTTTCTTTTTGCCATCTATTCTCCAAAAATTATAAAAGAGAACTATATCCTAAAAAGAAAAATAATTCTATTTCATTGCAATTTGCCAAGTTTTCTTGTCATTGATTTTTAAGTAAATTTAATGTATCATTCCAAGTTCCTTTCTCTTTGTATCTTCAGTAATTACACGAAGATATATACAGATCCGTAAGGGAAACAAATGCTTCCTCAGCGAAGCGACATACCAAAAGGAGATCATATTTTATGAGAAATTACGAAAACTTAGTAATCGTAAAACCAACATTAACAGCAGAAGAGATTCAAGCTACAATCGCAGCTATTGAAGAGGTAATCACTTCTAACGGTGGCGAAATTGCAGCAACAAACGCAATGGGAATGAGAAAATTAGCATACCCAATCAACAAAAATGAGCGTGGTTATTACCATGTTATCTACTATACAGTTGCTCCATCAGCAATTTCTGAAATAGAAAGAAGATTCCGTATCAATGAAGAGCTTCTTCGTTTTGTAACGATCAAATACGATACAAACCGTGAGATCAAAGCATGGAACGATCTTGTAACTAAAGCAAACAAAACTGAAACTGTAGCAGCAAAAGAAGAAGTTGCTCCAGCAGCAGAAGAGGCTCCAGTGGCAGAAGAAGCTCCAGTAACAGAAACAACAGAAGCAGCAGCAGAGTAATAAGCATTACGCTTAAACAAGTAAAGGAAACTCATGTACAACAAAGTTATTTTAGTTGGGAACTTAACTCGCGATATCGAACTTAGATACTCTCAAGG
>JAVETX010000057.1:0-13325 GCA_034005845.1 Sulfurimonas sp.
CTCTTCCGATCTGAGATAAAAGCGCTTGAAGAGCAGATACCCACTGGAATGTTTGAAAAAGAGTATCTTGAGTGCCATGTGAACCCTGCACAAAAAAAAGGCTACAGCGGTACACTCACATGGAGTAGCCTTACATCCGATCATGTAAGCAAGTGTGAACACATCGACCATACAAGCGAAGGGCGCATCGTCGAGACCCACTTTGGAGATATTGCCCTGTTTAACGTCTACTTTCCAAACGGACAAAAAGATGAAGCGCGCCTCGCACACAAGATGGAGTTTTACGATGCGTTTTTAACCCACTGCCAAAAGCTCCGCGAAGAGGGAAAAAGCATCATCATCTGTGGCGATGTCAATACCGCACACCGCGAGATAGATCTCAAAAACCCAAAAGCCAACTCGAAGACCTCAGGCTTCTTGCCAATAGAGCGTGCATGGATAGACAAGCTCATCGATCACGGCTACATCGACACTTTTCGCTACGTACACGGTGACGCAATTGATAAATACTCATGGTGGAGCTACAGAGCGGGTGCAAGGCTAAAAAATGTAGGCTGGAGGATCGACTACTTCTTCATCTCCGAAGACCTTGCAGAGAGTCTCGAAGATGCTTTTATACTTGACTATATAGAGGGTTCAGATCACTGCCCTGTGGGGATAAGAATAGCTCTCTAAAAGTCTAGTGGGCTCATAACTTTAGACTTATTCATCTCAGCTACTACGTGGGTATATATCATAGTTGTCTCAACACTTTTATGTCCTAAAAGTTCTTGAATACTTCGCAAATCAATCCCTGCTTGCAGGAGATGAGTAGCATACGAGTTGGTTTCGAACATTGATCTTGGATATTTTTTCTCTAGTGCGTATGGAATATATACACTTCCATACCCATTTTCTAAATCTTGTTTATGTAAAGCTGTAACGACTTCAACTTGCTCTAAAAGTTTACTTTTAAGCTTTTGAGGAAGAGGAATAGTTCTGTCTTTTAAAGATTTAGAATCCCAAATATATATCTTATCGAACCCAAAATCTATATCTTTGATCCTTAGGTTTATAGCTTCATTCATTCTAAGTCCACATCCGTACATAAGATGAACAACTAAGCTGTATTCTTTATTTATATTTTGTAATACACTTTTAACTTCTTCTTTCGTTAAAACTACAGGTATATGTTTTCTCTCTTGCGCTCTTAGTGCCTGAATATTCCACTGACTCATGTCAACACCCAAGACTTCTTTATATAAAAACAACAAAGCGCTAAAAGCTTGGTTTTGCGTGGTTGGTGAGACTCTGTCATGTGTAGCTAACTTTGTTAAAAAAGTCTCTATTTCATACTTCCCCATCTCTATTGGATGCTTTTTATTATGAAAAAATATATAGTGTTTAATCCAATGCACATAAGTTCTCTCAGTAGAATAGCTGTAGTGCTTAAATCTAATTTTGTCACGAACTAAATCTAAAAGTTTCTTTTTTACTTCCATATAATGCCCCTCGTTTAAGCTACATTGTATGTGTTATGTAGTTTTTTCAATAATTAACAAACATTTATGTGTGTTATTTCTCTGTACAGCAATTAACACACATTAAATCTTTAAGAATAATATTGATTTTTTCTCCTAAAAGCTAAATATATTGCATTTTGTCATACTTTATCACTATTTTTAATATTTAACACACAATTTTCATATTAGTTATTTTTATTTTTTTAAGTTAATCTATATATAATGTGTTTGATTAAATAGTTGTACTATTAAAAGGGAAAGAACATTATGAATAAAATTATTTTAGGTATTATGTTAACACTTTCAATAAGCTTCGCATCTTCCAATGAGAATAATAAATTAAATATTAAATTACACAAAGCAATATATGAAAATGCCCCAGTTCAGCAGATAGAATCATTAATTAATCAAGGAGCAGATATAAATTTTGCTGATAAAATGGGTACGACTCCTCTTGTAAAATCAATTGTTTACAATCGTAAAGATGTTTTTAAATTATTTATAAATAAAGGTATTGATTTAAAAGGAAGGGCAGGCTTTTCTACTTTAAAAGTAGCAGTACTTGAGTTAAAATTTAATTATTTTAAATTACTTATTGATAATGGAGCTGATATCAACTTTAATGATTATAATGGGAATACTATATTGCATTTAATGGCTTCTGGTATAGTAGAAAAGAAAATGGATGCACTAAAAGGAATGATATCTCAGTTAAGAAAAGGTTCATATCGTGACAGTGTTCAAAATGATATTGATAATATGGAAAAAGACTGGAAAAACTATGAAAAAATTCTTACTTTTATAATTCAAAACAGCAAATCACCATATGTAAAAAACTATGATGAAAAAACACCACTAAAACTTGCAGAAGAAAATAATACAAGTCAAGTAATAAAAATATTAAAAGCCCTTAATATTGATTCAAAAATAACTTCAACACTTGAGGCAAAGAAGTATGTTGTAAATAAGAAAGAAATAACAAAAGAATTTCTTTTAGCGATTAACGAAAAGGCACCTATAGATATATTGGAGTATATGATTGATAATGGTGCTAATATCAATGCTCGTGATTATAGTAACTGGACTCCTTTAATGCGAGCTATTGAAACTGATAGAACAGACTTAGCTTTATTACTAATCAAAAAAGGTGCAGATATTAACCTAGATATTAAGGGAAATAATTCAATTGCTTATAATGCTGCGTATCGTGGTAATATACCTGTGTTGAAGTTACTTATTGAAAAAGGAACCAATCCAAATCTTATTAATAACTTTTTTGGAGATTCACTATTACATTCTGCAGTAAATGGAAATCAAAAAGCTACAATAGAAACATTGATTCAACTGGGTGCCAATGTAAACATAAAAGAAAAAACATATATGAAAACACCTCTACATAATGCTTGTGATAAAGGATTAATTGAGATTGTAAAAATACTTCTTAAAAATGGTGCGAATATTAATGCAAAAGACAAATATGGGAATACTCCATTATATTATGCGATTCGCTTTGGAAAAAATGAAGAAGAGCTTATAAAATTTTTACTTAAAAACAAAGCTAATATTAACAATCAAGATAATAACGGAAGAACTGTATTATATGAAGCTATATTTACAAAAAACATAAAATATAATATAGTAAATTTATTGGTAAAAAATGGTGCAAATATTAATGTCAAAGATAAAATGGGAATGGTCTTACTTGATATTGTCAAGTATCAGAAAAAAGATGATACTCGTTTAATGAAGATTTTGACACAATAACTATTTATATACAAAAGTACAACAAATCAGTGGAGCCAATAAATTACCCTGTGGGCAATTTATTCGCTCATTTTAAACGTTATCCGCTCGCTACGCGACCGGATAACGGGGGCGCGAGCTGAACACCCGCTAGCCTACAACATATAAGGAGAAAGATTTGTCAAATACAAAAGAAGAAGTAAAAGAAGAAATTGATTATCAATCTTTTTCAGATTTTTTAGAAAGCACTCCACCTAACCAACTTATTTACATTTCTAATTTAGTTAAAGTTTCTGGTAATGCCCATTTTGGATTCGAGTATGAAATAAAAAAACCTGAAATACAATTACATTGTGAAGATGAACGTTGTAATGGCATACGTTTTTTTAGATGCGTAACATCTAATTCCATTGAAATTGGTATGACGGGTTATCGCTTTTTTTATCTAACTTATCGTTGTTCAAATTGTCAAAAAACAGAGAAAACTTTTTCTCTTGCTGCTAAAGTGATTGATAATGGAGAAGAAAAAGGTGAGAGTTATAAATTTGGTGAGCTGCCAGCATATGGTCCTCCAATTCCACCAAAATTAATGAAACTAATTGGTCCGGATAGAGATGAATTTCTTAAAGGTAGACGTTGTGAAAATCAAGGTTTAGGAGTAGGATCTTTCATATATTACCGAAGAGTGGTAGAAAACCAAAAAGATAGAATTTTAGGTGAAATCATAAAAGTTGCAAATAAAATTGGAACATCTAAAACAAATATTGAAATATTAGAGAAAGCAATAGAAGAAACTCAATTTACTAAAGCATTGGATATGGCTAAAGGTGCTATCCCAGAGAGTTTACTAATAAATGGTCATAGTCCAATCAAACTTTTACATAGTGCACTAAGTGAAGGTGTTCATGCTTTGACTGATGAACAATGTCTTGAAATGGCAAGTAGTGTGCGAGTTGTACTGGGAGAATTGTCTGAAAGACTTGCTCAAGCTTTGAAAGATGAAGCTGAACTTACTAAAGCACTATCAAGCTTAATGAAAAAAGGCTAACAAATCAGTGGAGCTAATAAATTACCCTGCGGGCAATTTATTGGCTCATTTTAAACGTTATCCGCTCGCTACGCGACCGGATAACGGGGGCGCGGGCTGAACACCCGCTAGTCATCTGTCGCATAGCGCCAGATAACAAGCGAGTGCACCGAGCACCCAAATAAAAAATTAAAATTTTTGATCCGGGAGTCGGTGACCCGCGCCCCCGTTAGGTATGGAGGACATATGAAGCATCTCTCAATAATATTTTTCTTAAGTATAATATTCTTTGGATGTTCAGAAACAATTAGTTTAAAGATACCAAAAGATGAAGAATTTATGTTACGAACAAATATTGATCTTAACACACCACGAAGTTGTATAATAAAACCTAACACTGAGAAATTTGAAAAACTCTTAAAATTGCTAGGTGAAAATAATGTAAATTGGAAAACTGAGTATGCTTCAATATATCCAAGGGTTTCTGTTTCAAACTCAAAGATACATGTGTTTTTTTCAGGAAATTTAATTGTAACAAATTGGGATAAAGGTCAATACTCACATCAAATTAAAGAAAGCGACTATGCTTTTTTACGCTGTGAAGAGAAACCTAACAAAAACGAGGAGACGCAATAATTTACCCTACGGGAAAATTATCGCTCTCGACAAACGTTAGACAACATAAGGAACTTTTTTGAAAATATTAATTTCTAAAGAAACAAACCAGCTTGAATTTGTAGATTTTTGGAGCAAACAATACAATTATTCAAACGAGCATATGTATGATGACAATATTGGCAAAGAGCTAACAGAGGAACGAATATTAAAATTATTTCAATGGAAAAATGGAACACCACTTTCAGCTTTAAAATTAAAATCAGTAAAAGAAAATTATCTTTCTGACAGTACAATCTTTCCTGAAAACCCAAGCATGGATTTTGTAAGAAAAGAATTACTCAAGACTGGTGGAGCAATTTGGAGAATATTTTGGATTCATTGTCATTATCCAAAACAGTTTCCAATTTATGACCAACATGTTCACAGGGCAATGGCTCACATTCAAGGATGGGATGACATTGAAATACCAACATATAATAAAAAGAAAGTTGATTTATATTTGACTAAATATTTAAATTTCTATGATGAATTTAAAGGTTTACCTCATAAAAAAGTTGATGAGGCATTATGGTCTTATGGAAAGTTTCTTACACAAGACTATACTATGCTGTAGTCTAACAAGTACTAGGAGAGAAATAAGTAGCCTGGCGGCAACTTATTTCTCAAGACAAACGTTATATCAAAAAGGTAGATACTTGGAATTTATTGCTTTTCTCATACTAATACCTATTCTTTTATATGTTTTTGCAAAGAATCAATTTGGAGATGGACTATACAATCAACCACATAAAGAACAGCAGTCTAAAGATAATGAACCTAGTTGATAAATTTTTCCTTTCAAAACTAAATATACACTGTTTAGATATAATGGTGTATATTTAAATATTGGAGTTTATTATGACAGCTTTAAAACAAGATGAGCTTTTTAATGAGATAGATATTTTACCAATAGATTTAAAAACTGAAATTGTAGATAAAATATTAGCTAGTATCACACCTTTAAACAGTGATATAGACAAGCTGTGGATAAAAGAAGCCAACAAAAGAAAACAAGAGATAGAATCAAATTCCGTTACATTAGTTAATGGAGATGAAGTTTTCAAAAAAATATCTCAAAGACTTAACTCATAGATGAGCTACTCTTTCCATCCAGATGCTGAACTAGAACTAAATACTTCAGTTGACTATTATCAAGAATGTAAAGATGGACTTGGTGCAGAGTTCGCATATGAAGTTCAAAAAACAATCCAAAGAATTTTAGAATATCCTACTGCTTGGCAAAAACTAGATAGAGAGATAAGAAGATGCTTAACCAACAGATTTCCATTTGGCATAATTTATTTTCAAAGAGATAATGAAATTATTATTTTAGCTGTTACGCAACTTCACAGAAAACCGAACTATTGGAAAGATAGAAAGATATAACAAGTACGAGGAGACCAATAATTTACCCTAACGGGAAAATTATTGCTCACGATAAACGTTAGCATCACGTTTGCACATTAAGTCTTAATTTGGTACAATAAAAGGACTGAAGGAGATCTTATGCAGATTGTAAATGATATAAAGCCTGTTACGTATCTAAAAAGTAGAGCAGCTGATGTTCTAAAGTATATTAATGAAACTCATAGACCTATGATAATCACACAAAATGGTGAAGCTAAAGCTGTTATACAAGATCCAAAGAGTTATGAAGATATGAAAAATGCTCTTGCTATAATGAAGCTTCTTTCATTTGCAGAAGAAGATATCAGAAGTGGAAATATTCATACCCAAGAAGATGTTTTTAACTCTGTTGAAGAACTCCTTGGCAAATGAGTAAAATTTATAAATTTAAATGGACTTCAAATGCAAAAGAAGACCTTTTAAATATTGTTGATTATATAAAAAAAGATAGTTTAAGTGCTGCAAGAAAAGTTTATGAACAAATAAAAGAAAAAGCACAATCTAGCAACTTTTTTCCTTTAAGAGGTAGAGTAGTTCCTGAACTTCAAAAAGAAGGTATAACTATTTATAAAGAACTGATAGCACAACCTTACAGAATTATGTATAAAATTGAAAATGACACTGTTTATATTATGGCTATTTTTGATTCAAGACAAAATGTAGAAGAGTTGTTATTACAAAAGCTATTAAGAGGGAACATGCTAGCAAAATAGAGTAACTAATAAATTACCTATCGGCAATTTATTGGCTATCTTCGACTGTTATTCAAATATGAACATTTTTTTGGGGAGTGTTCCTATTTGACTAAAGGCTATTTCGCCTTTGGACGAAACGCTTTGATCACATCCTCATTTGTTTCTATGTAAGGTCCCTCTATAAGGTCTATACAGTAAGGCACAGCAGGGAAAACTGCATCAAGACACTCACGGATCGATTTTGGCTTGCCTGGGAGGTTGATAATGAGTGATTTTCCGCGTATTCCTGCAGTCTGGCGTGAGAGGATAGCTGTAGGCACATACTGCAAGCTTACTTGACGCATAAGCTCCCCAAAGCCTGGCATCATCTTCTGGCATACATTCTCTGTCGCTTCTGGAGTCACATCACGCAGTGCTGGACCCGTTCCGCCTGTAGTCACTACGAAACAACATCCAGCTTCATCACAGAGCTCTTTCATCGTTGCTTCTAAGATATCTTGCTCATCAGGGATACAACGATACACGATCTCAAACTCACTTGTGAGATACTCTTTCATCGTGTCTTGAATAGCCACTCCTGAAATATCCTCATAGATCCCTTTACTTGCTCTATCACTTGCTGTGATCACACCTATTTTTATTTCACTCATTCTCTTCTCCTTTTCTTTGTAAAAAATGATTGGCACCATTAAAGAGTGTCACCGTTGCGACCTCTTTAAAAAACTCTCGTGCCCCTTGCGCATCGATGATCTTATCTTCACTCCCTAGATACACCTCTATGTGTACGCCTCTGCGAGATATCTCAGAGAGTGTATCAAGATTCCATTTATAACTCAAAAGCTCTTCAAGCTCCTCTAATGCATGGGATGTATGAGATATTTTGTCTTGCTCATACGGTGCAAAACACGCTTTGATAAAATTTTTGAGATACAAAGCCTCATCTTTTTGATATGCCCTGAGTTGTAACTTTTGAAACTGCACAGATTTTGTCTGAAAAAAAGCCGGAGAGAAGAGCTGAAGTGTATCGACTCTCTTGGAGTTTCTAAGTAAAGACTCTGTATATTCAAGCGCCTTGATAGCTCCGTAGCTAAACCCTGTCACTGTGTAGTCTGTTTTTTTCAAAAGAGGCTCAAAAAACCTTTGATCATTTTTGAGAGAAAATCCACTAAAAAATTTCATTGATATGCTTTTTGACCTCTTCTTTTGAAATACTCTCACGCTCTGATAGTACAAGTTCTACCTTATCGACCACCGACTGCATCGATTCTAAAAGCTTTTTGGTTTGGATGTAGAGCTTCTCCATCAATATCTCCTCTTCGTTTTTTGAAGCGATGAGAGATTCCCCCATTCCGTATTCATAGCACATACTCTTCGTGAGCTCTTTGGCTTCATCAAGATCCTCTTTTGCACTACTTGAATGCTCATTAAACTTAATAGAACACGCTGCAATCCCCGCTAAGAGCATCTTGATACGAGACTCTATCTCATGCTTGAGAAGTGGCTCTGTCGTCGCAGGTGTGAGTTTTTCGTTTGAAAGCAATAGCTTTTCAAAAGGGAGATCAAAATAGGTCGCACATACCACTTTCGCGGCTTGATACGTGATGCGGTATTTCTTTTGCTCATCATTGAGCATCTGAAGCTTTTTCTTCCCAAACATAACCTTATCTTTGACCTGATGAAAATGCTCCAAAGTCACTTGAAAGTTGTGCTGTCTCAGGGACAAGAGTGCTGCTTCATTCACCAATGCCGCTAGTGCCGCGCCGTTAAAGCCTACAGTCATATTAGCAACAGCCTGTACATCCACATCATTTGGAACTTTTGTAAGATATTTACTCAGTATCGAAGCACGCTCTTTTTTGGTCGGAAGCTCTACAAAGACACGTCTATCAAAACGCCCAGCGCGAAGAAGTGCTGAGTCAAGAACTTCTATCTTATTGGTCGCTGCAACGACGATCACGCCACTACTCCCCTCAAATCCATCCATCTCGGTGAGAAGCTGATTGAGTGTTGCTTCACGCTCATCACTTCGATTGCCATCACGCTTTTTCCCTACTGCGTCGATCTCATCGATAAAGATAATCGATGGGGCATTATTTTTTGCTGCCATAAAGAGCTCATGAACCCGTTTTGCACCCATCCCTACATAGATCTGCACAAAAGAAGCCCCACTTTGGTAATAAAACGGCACACCCGCAGCATTTGCCACAGCCTTTGCTATCATCGTTTTTCCTACACCTGGAGGTCCTACAAGCAAGACACCACGTGGCATACGCGCTCCAAAACTCTTATAGCGCTTAGGATTTTTCATAAAATCTATGATCTCTTCAAGCTCTATTTTTACCTCAGAGATCCCACCTATATCTTCAAAGGTCACATCGCTCTTGATTGCCTGAACAGGCGCATTTATCTCAAGCTCAGAGGCTGTGTTTTTTGCACCTGAACGCAACACTTCACCCTCAGAGTTGTTTTTTTGCCACCATCGCACGCCAAAAGAGGCAAGCCCTAAAAAGAGAATAAAAAAGAGAATATAAAGCAATGTACTAGAACCACTATCTACTTCGACTTTGTGGTTGATAAACATCTTTGGAGTCACTTGAGAAGAGGCGATCTTGTAGAGTCCGTTGTCCGTTTTGAGATACACAAACTCTTTAGAGGCGATCACCTCTTTGACTCCTTGATTTTGCAGTAGATGTTGCGCTTGATTGAGGGTAATGCTTTGGGCATTGTCTCTGAGTATCGCAAAAAGAACCAAGGCGATGATGACAAACGCTGAAATATAAAGCACTCTTCTATTGGTTTTAGACTTTAGCATAGTTGTACTCCTCTCTTACTTCATAGTTATCAATACTCAGCCAGTTTCCAACTAAGTCTTCACTCGACTCAAGTACGATCTTATTGAAATGTTGATCTAGCCCGTGGTAAAGCCCCTCTTTTTGCGACTCCACCAGTACTTCTAGGGGAACTTGAGACGCTTTTCTAAAGGCAAGATTTTTCTCTTTTACAAGAGACTCTATCTCATGAAGTCTCTCTTTGGCTACACGACCATTCACCTCAGGTTTCATGGTAGCTGAGGGGGTACCATCACGTTTAGAATAGCTAAATGGGTGGATATGTGTGAGTGGAAGCGCCTGTGCATTTTGCATCGCTTCTCTCCATATCGCTTCGCTCTCCCCAGGGTGCCCTGTGATAAAATCAGTTCCTATCGCAAAACCTTTGTTGGCTAAAAATTCAAAGAGCTCTCTGTCTTGTTTGTATACGTTACGACGATTCATCAGCTTGAGCATCGTAGGGGATGTGTGTTGCAAGGCGATATGTAGATGTCTCTCAAGCCACGGCTCATCCAAGATCTCTTTAAACTCATCGGTGATCTGGATCGGCTCAACACTTCCTAAGCGGATACGTCGCACACCGCGTATCTGACTCATACGCTTCATCAGACGTGCTATGGATGTACCCCTGCCATGACCATAGCTTCCCACATTGGTTCCTGTCAAGATAAACTCACCAAAACCATTGAGCGCGAGTTTGGATATCTGCTCTAAGATCTTCTCCTCATCCATACTTCGTGCGTCTCCACGAACAAAAGGGATGATGCAATAAGAACAGCGAAAATTACACCCCTCTTGTATCTTAATGAACGCACGGCTCTTGCCTACAAAATCATCCACGATCATCTCATCGATATGGTTGAGATCTCCTGGATCATAAAAAGGCTGCTCTTGGGTGAGCATAAAGTCGATCTTTTGTTTTTCACTCTGCCCAAAAACCCCATGAACCTTTTTCTCAGCCAAAAGAGACTCCCCTTTTGTGTGGGCTCCGCACCCTGTCAAGAAGATTTTTGCATCGCTTTTGATTTGGTTGATATAAGAGCGCACATGAGTATCAGCCCCATTGGTCACGGTACAAGAGTTGATCACGATCGCATCAGCTTCTGCTTCATTCTCTGTGATCTCATACTCTTGCAAAGAGCTCATCATCACTTGAGAATCATAGAGATTCGTTCTACATCCGAAGGTCTTAAAATAGACTTTTTTCTTCACGAGAGTACCTCTTTTTGCTCTTGCTCTTTATGCTCTTGCAAGTGAAGCTTTTGTGTTGGGTATGCGATCGTGATATCATCTTCTTTGTTAAACGCATCGATGATCTCTGTAGAGATGATACTACGAAGCGTAAGTGTTGCATAGGCATTGGTCAAATACCACGTACTGATATTGATCCCATTTGGCTCTATAAGTGAGAAGACACGAGGCTCAACATTTGTATTTTTGAGACTATAATAGCTACGAATCTTATTGAGCTGTTTTCTTGTAATATCAGTATAACCCTTAGAATATTTCTTTGCTATCTCTTTACATAGGTGCATCGCTTTTTTGTGGTTGGATTCAAAGGTGATCGCCACATCGATCCCATCCCAAACTGTCTTGAGTGAGGAGTGGGAATAGTTTGCGATCATACGCGTAAATACATAGTTGTTTGGGATAAAGATGATACGCCCTGCCCGTCTATTGTTCATATAGGTCGTGAGTGTGATATCTTCTAAAATAGTGATACGTAGGAGTGAAATATCCATTACATCCCCAACATATTGGATCCCATCCATATCTACACGTACTCTATCGCCCACATGGATACTTCCACCAAATACGATCACAAGCCAGCCTAAGATACTCATAAACCAGTCTTTCATCGCAATCGCGATACCCGCAGAGGCAAACCCTAAGATGGTCACAAGATAGCTTACATTTTCGATATAGTTAAAAAATACGATCAGTACGATAAGCGAAAAATTTGCAAAAGTGATGATCTTGTTTGCCATATAGAAACGTTCATTATCTGTAATATACTTTTTGACCACAAGCTTGAGTAAAAAGAAGATTGTAAAGACGATGAGGATCACGATCCCGATATTCATAAGACGAAAGAGCTGTTTTTCGATCTCTTTGTTGATCCCTATCTCGATCACTTCGAGTCTATTTCTATACACTTCGGATGTAATATCGATCGTCTCCAAAGCCGTCACAAAACGCTCAAGCTGTTTCTCTTTGGCTTGGATCTCCTCTTTGTATATCTCCTCTTTATCTAAAAGCGCTATTTTTTTATAGATAGCATGCTCTTTTTTTAAAATAGTGATAAGCTTTGTAAGTTCCTCTTTAGATTTCATATAGTCATTAAAATCTGAGTTGAGCGTCTTGATCAAAGAGATACCCGTAAAGATATCAAAAGGGTTCACGATAGCAGGGATCTTCTCTATCTGAGGAGGAGTCAAAAGTTTTGAAAAAGGGGCACTATCTTTTTCACGAAGCTCATCGATCTGTGATGCAAGAATCTTCTTTTTCGAGATAAGTGAGTTCATCTCATCAAGATCACTGATAGACTTTCCATTTTTTGCAAGATACTCTATTCTCTTGGTGATCGCGCGCAGGCTTTCTCTGATCTCAAGCGATTTAATATACGAAGAGTAGCTTTTCATCCATACTTGTTCTTTGGATATTTCAGCCTCTAATTTTTCAAGCTCTTTGAGATAATTTTTGATCGTATCGAGGCGCTCTTGCTCTTTGAGAGCTTGTATCTCCTCAACACTAAAAGTATCGATACTTTTGTTGGCATCATTCGCAAAAAGAAGGGATGTAAGGAGTAAAAAGAGTAAAAATATTTTTTGCATTAGACGCTACCAAACCCTTTGAGCACACTCACGACAAGCTCTTTTGGTACAGTATCAAGCATCTCAACTCCTCCTAAACCAACAGGAAGAATAAAAGTAATAGAGGCATCTAAGCTCTTTTTATCCAGAAAAAATGCGTCATAAAAACTCTCAACATCCTTAATCTCATAATGTGTCGGCAAGTTATATTTTTCAAGTACAGCCTTGATACGCCCTGCTTGCTCTTCGCTCATAAGATCCATAGCAACCGCCAAAGTATTTGCCATCACCATCCCAATAGCTACCGCTTCACCGTGCAGATAAGTTTTATACGCTGTCTCGTTTTCGATCACATGTCCAAAAGTGTGCCCATAGTTCAGAGCCGCACGAAGCCCACGCTCTTTTTCATCTTGGGCTACTACATCCGCTTTTGTTTGCACAGCTTGTTTGATCGCCTCTTGAAGAATCGCTTTATCATGAAGATCTGCGTTTTCTAAAAACTCAAAGAACTCTTCGTTGAATGTCACAGCCATCTTCACGATCTCAGCAACACCCGCTCCAAATTCACGAGCAGGAAGTGTTGAGAGAAAGTGGGGATCGATATACACAGCGCGTGGCTGATGAAAAGCACCAATGAGGTTTTTGCCGTAGCT